>NZ_VMND01000021.1:0-54013 GCF_013277555.1 Streptococcus sp. k-163
ACTTTTTGGGATCAGTACATATTCAAAACCTTAATACGATGCGTTTTATCATGCAGGGATCTACTATATTTCTCCTCAAATTGAGGTTCTATATCATAGTAGCTCTACTTACTTATAGATTCAAGTTTTAATCCTCGATTAATTTATAAAAATCAGAATGCTTTAGAGATAAAGTCTAATCTTCTTTACGTTTTGCAGTCAATAGTGCTGCTGACAAGGCTAAGCTAACACCTGCTAAGAAGATAGCTGTATCAGATTCTCTCTCACCAGTTTCTGGTAAGCTATTTTGATCTTCTTTGACTGCTGAAGCCTTTCTTTCTGTAGTCTGGTTATTAGCTAAGTTCTGTACTGGATGCTCTGCTTTCTCACGAACTGGTGCTTCATGATTTCCTACTGTTTCTGGAACAGCTTTATCCCCTGGAAGTTTGCTATCTTGAGGAGTTCCTGTGTTTACCTCGTCTTTAAAGTCAGGTTTCTCATCGACTGGTGCTACCTGATTACCAACAGTCGATTGTTTCCCTTTGTATTCTGAAATGTCGTTAACTGCTCCTTCAACAAAGTTAGCACCTCCCTTGAATTCAGGGACTTCATTGACCGCTGCTTCTACAAAGTTAGCACCGCCTTTGAATTCCGGAACTTCGTTGACTGCTGCTTCTACAAAGTTAGCACCGCCTTTGAATTCTGGAACTTCGTTGACTGGCGCAGGTTCCTCACCTTTACTATTTGAAATAGATGGTTTTACTCCTACCTCAATAATGCGATCTTGAGCCTTTCTTTGTTCAGTATGAACCAGAGTTCTAGTAGTTCCCGATACTTGAATATAGTCAACTTTTTCTCCATTTTGTCCTTCAGAAACTACACGACGTTGACCTTGAGCAAGTTCAGGATTTTCACGAATAACTTCTTTAAATGGTAGCGGAGTCTTTTCAATTTCTAAGCTTGGAGTTTCTGCTACTAAGTTCTTAACTCCTTCTGTCGGAGTTGTTTGGAAGGCTGTCTTAAAGTGTAAACGATACTCTTTCACAAGATTTCCATCTTTGGAAATAAGACGCACGAGTGTTGGAAGATTAGTATTTCCAGGATTCACAACTGTAACTACTCCATGTCCACTAGTTGTCGCAGTGACTTTTGGTTGGGAACTCATTGCTGTTAGTGTATAATCTGTCACATTTGGATCAAAGTTTTCCAATGCTTTTCCATCAACCGAAATAGTGGCTGATGGTGTTTCCACTTCTGCTCCCTTGCCTGCAGAGTAGGCTGTAAATTCTACAACTGCCAAACCATTAGTAGTAGCCTTACGAGTCATGCGGGCACGAATAGCTGTCGTTTGAACCGGTTCAAAGTTAAACTCTATTGGTTTACCAGCTACTAATTCTCCAGAAGCTTTATAAGGGATTGATGCCCAATTTTCTGCCTTGTTGAATGGATGGTCAGCATTTTCTTCATAACGAGAAATCGTACTTGGTTCTGTAAAGGCAGGACCAATATATCTTTCTAGAACCATTTTCTCTGGAGCATCTGTTCCACTATCTTTAAAGAACTGAATAGCTACTTTTCCAATGGATTGAGAGGCAATTTTTCCATCCTTCTTAAAGACTAGTCCGACAGAAGTTTCTTGATTTTTCGGAGTACGAGACCAGTTTGTCCAACGTCCGTCTTCATTGTATTTTCCATCATTGATATAGAAAATTCTATCATGTGAAGCTGCTTGTGTATCGTTCGTTGTCGAAGCAAAGGCTTTAGAATCCGTTTCATTGTTGCTTGGATTTTCTGACAGAGCTTGGTTACCTTTAGAAACAACTGTTACCTGCATTTTGGTACTTAGATTTGTACCAATGACATGACCAGTTACCTCAAAACTTCCCTCATGTTCCGTTGCATGTTCAGGGACCGTATCCCATTGGACAGCAAGGTTAGATTTAACCCAACCAGCTTGTGAAGGATAGTAAACTGTCACTTCAGCAGGCAATTGAAGTTGATCACCTACATTCAAAGTCTTAGCACTATTTTCTGCAGCTACTGGTTGTGTTGACTCTTTTTCATCATCACGGAAGATGCGATATTCTTTCAGAACAGTTCCATCCTCAGCTTTTAAGATAAGACGTGTCGCACCTTTTTCACTTGTTGCAGGCACAACTGTTACCAGACCATTATTGCTAGCTGTTGCAGTGATTTCTTTGCTAGATTTAGGAATATAGTAATCAGTCTTAGATGGATTGAAATGTTCAAGCTTCTTGCCATCTACTTGGATAGAAATTTCTGAACTTGTAGAGCTCACTACCTTATTTCCAAGGACAGTTAGCTCTGTCAAACCAACACCAGCAGTTCCATCTGCTTTCTTCATGCGCATACGAACAGCATAGGTTTCTACCTTATCAAATGTAAAGTGGTTGGTTTTACCTGCAGATAATTGTCCAGGAGCTTTGAGGTGTTCCACCTCTTTCCAGTTAGCTTCATTATTAAATGGATGGTTGCTATCACGTTGAGCATTATTGACATCATTCGGAAGATCTGGAACTTCTTGACCGACATAGTATTCAATAACATATTCTTTTGGAAGACCAATCGCTCCATCAGTATAGAAATCAACTGAAAGATTATCAACAAAGCGCTTGGTCAAATCACCAGAGTTTCCAAACAAGATTGATGCCCAGTCATTATCAGTATTTGTTCTCCAAGTAGTCCATCTATTTTTAGCATCTGTAGGCGTTCTTGATACAGTCAGGTCGTTCAAAGCATTAGCCGAATCATCCCCTCCTGTATTGGATACAATAGCTGCTGGTAATTGTGAACCTGTCCATTGTTTAGAGATATTATTTCCAGCAACCACTTGACTAGAAACACGGACATGAGCCTTGGTGGTCAGATTGCTACCAACTAAATGACCATTGATTTCATACACCCCTTCAGTTTGACTAAAGTTAGCTGGTACCTGATCCCAAACCACATCTTTGTAGATAGTGGTTCCATTAGAATGGTAAGCACGTACACTGGCTGGCAATTGAACTGTCTCACCCTTAGGAAGAGTAAGGCTGATTTCCTCTGCAACTTGTAAGCCTTCAACCGTCACCGTTGCTTGAGCTTCAATATCTGTTCCTTCTACATGTCCTTTAAGGGTAAAGCTATGATAGCGTCCCAATTCTTTTTCATCTACCTTGTCCCAAGTCACAGCTACCTTACGAGGCAAGCCCTTATCAAATTCCGCTCCAACTTGGCTAGGTAAATTAGGCTGCTGATTAATATCTGTAGAGATAGAAACTGGATGAAGCTTGACAATTTTCTTCTCTACTTTATTTTCTCTAATCACCAATTCAGTTGTGACAGATTGTGTTTTTTCTGTTTGATTGTCAATACGAGGAGTTAGAGTAACACTACCCTTAGTATAAAGTAACAAGTTCTGTCCATTTACCTCAAGATGACCACCATCAGCTGACTTGACTTCCAAGTGGACATCTGACGCTGCAAATTCTGTCTGTGAACCATCCTCATAATGCCCAATCACATGATAAGGGAGAACTTGATCTTCTGTTGCTTTCTCTTTTCCTTCAACGCTTACTTCCAAACGAGTCAAAGCAGGTGCTTCCTTCACGAATTGAATCAAATAAGTTTGAACTAAATCACCCTTCTGGTCACTCAAGAAGACGGAAGCCTGATACCCATTATCAGCAGAAGCTTGTTGAACCGTTACCTGATAGCCCGTAGTCTGTGCTCCAACACTTGGAATTTTAGCAGTGTAAGGAAGGGATACTCGGTAATAAGTCTTTCCAGGCTCAAAGTTTTCAAGAGTCTTATCTCCAACCGTGAGACCTGTAACAGTACTTTCTGTTTCCTTGTCGCTTGCGATAAAGGTTGCAGTTACTTCACGATCGTCATCTGCCAATTTACCAGTTGCTTCAGTTCGTCCACCTTCTTTAGTCAAGGCGGCAGGATCTTTCAAAGTCCAAGAAACAACATCGGTATCAATTAAGCTACCATCTGACAAAACAGCCGTAACCGTTTTATCCAAATCAGCTGCCGTTGTACCAACTGGAACTGTTGCTACCTTAGGCAACCACTTATCAAGTGCAACTACCTTGACAAGGGCTTCAGCCTTAGTTTCGAGACCTTCGACATTACCGGATACTTTTTTCTCACCTGCGCTTGTAAGCAAGTCAGATGGCACTTTCCAAGTCACAGCTTTTTCTTCAACACTGCCGTCGCTATAAATAGCTGTTACTGTTTGTGGTAGTTCAGGATTGGTACTCACATCAGTTGTTGCCTTCACAGGAGCATAGGCTATAAAGTGACGGTTTTCTTTCTTACCAGACACAGTTGCGACCGTTGCGCTATCAGATGTTAAACCAGCAGAATCTGCATAAAGAGTAAATTTACCTTCTTTTTCTGTTGATTTTACAATGACAACTCCTTTACCATTGAAGGCTTTTCTTTGCCATGTTCCATCTGCTTGAGCTTTGTAGCGCTCACGGCTAGCTTGTTCTCCATTATCCACACCAACAATCTGTCCCTGACCATGAAGATTGAAATGAACAAGATTATTCGCTGTCGGAACAACATTCCCTTCGCCATCAACAATTTCGTAATGGATGTAAGATAAATCTTTACCATCTGCTGTGATAACATGCTCTTCTTTAGTCAGACGAACTCTTGCTGGCTCCCCAGCAGTTGTCACACTATCACGCGCAATTTCGTTACCATTTTCATCTCGAGCAATCGCAGTCAGTGTACCTGGTTGATATTTTACAAGCCACTCAAGATACAATTCACTTGGTTTAGCCCCCTCATGATATGGACGCCCATCCTCTGTTCTCTTCTTAGTAAATTCCTTTTTACCAAGCGACTGACCGTTTAAGAATAATTCGACATTTGCTGCATTTGAGAAGGTACGAACTGGAACCTTTCCATCAACCAGCATCTTACGCTCCTTAAGGGTCTCATCAGTCCAGTTCCAATGTGGTAAAATGCGAACAGTTGGCTTTTCTTTAGCACTATACCACTCACTACGGTAAAGGTAAAAATCATTCTTCGGTAAACCAGCCGTATCGATGATACCAAAGTAAGAACTTTTTACAGGTGTATTATCTTGGTTATGCCATGGAGTTGGTTCACCGATATAGTCAATTCCTGTCCAGATAAATTGACCAGCATAGCCAGCATGATCACGGTCAAAAGTCCATGACTCAGTAGCTGTTCTTCCCCATCCAACACGGTCATTACCATAGTCAGATTGTTCATAATGACGATTTGGACGGTTATCGTGTCCAAGGATTTGAGCAGGATTGTAATAAGAATCACGCGTTCTAGTAGCTGAAGAAGTTTCAGAACCATAGATGAGCCAGTCTGGATGAGCTCTACGAACAGCTTCATAATTGCGCTCTCCATAATTCATACCCACAGCATCCATGATTTCTGCAACTTTTAAGAAATCACCTGTTGCTGCACGACTAAATTTATTCTCACCCATGGTAACATAACGCTCGGTATCAATCGCTTTAATGACAGCCTTCAAACGTTTAGCAGTTTCAATAGAACGAGGACTACCATTCGCTTCATCTACCTCATTTCCAAGAGACCACATCACAATAGACGGATTGTTCTTATCACGTTCTACCATTGTTCTAAGATCAAAATCAGACCACTTCTCTCCCTTCTTAGCCTCGGGATGAGTCGCATCTTGATCAAAGAAACGTCCATAGTCGTAAGTCTTCTTGCCACCATACCAAGTGTCAAAAGCCTCCTCTTGAACCAAAAGTCCTAGACTCGCCGCAGCATCTAGCAACTGAGGGCTCGCCGGGTTGTGAGTGGTACGAATGGAGTTCACTCCCATATCTTTCAGAAGTTTTAATTTACGATAAGTAGCCTTATAGTTCTCTTCTGCACCCAAGGCTCCATTGTCATGGTGAATACTTACCCCATGGAATTTCATTCTCTCACCATTGAGAGAAAATCCTTCCTTAGCTGTCCAGTTAAAATAACGGTAACCAAATGTATCTTCTGTTACATCAACTAACTGGCCTTCTTTATAGACTTTTGTTTTTAGAACATAAAGTTGAGGATGGTAACTTTTCGTTGTCCAAAGAGTTGGCTGATTAACCAGGATATTCTGATTAAATTGTGCTGTTTCATTTTCTGCCAAACTCTTAGTTTCAGAACGAACTAGTTCTGAAACAGCTTTACCCTCCTTAGTGAAAATTTGTTGCTCCACAAAGACATTCGCAGCCTTTTTATCTGTATTTTTAATCTTACTTTGAACTTGTGTTTCAACATTGCTATTTTTTTGTTCAGCTAATTTTGGTGTTGTAATGTGGTTCCCATTTTCCGCAACATGGACCTTATCACGATAACTAAGGGTTACATCACGATAAATCCCACTTCCAGAATACCAACGACTACTTGGCTGCTTATTGGTCACTTGAACGGTAATGGAATTTTCACTGCCATCCTTGTTCAAAAATTCTGTAATATCATAAGAAAAATGATTATAACCACTTGGATAATGTCCTACAAATTTACCATTTACATAAACCTTAGAATCCATGTAAACACCATCAAAATTGATACGAACATCCTTGTTCTTGTCTGCTTCATTCAGTGTAAAAGTCTTACGATACCAAGCCGTTCCACCATTTAACTGTCCACCTTCGTTGCGAGCAGGAGACTTGTGATCGAAGTCAAAATAAATACTCCAATCGTGTGGTAGATTCAATTTAGACCAATCATGAACATCCACATCTTTTTTTGAAAAATCTCCTTGGGCGTTTAGTTTAAAGTACCAATCTTTATTGAAGTCTTGTTTTCGATCTGATAATAGCTGCTTCTCTGTTTCAACATCCGCTTTACTTGACTCTTTAGAAAGCGCTTGCGTTTTTTCAGAAGAAGATTTGAGATCTGCAGTCGGTTTTACCTGATCCTTTTCTGAAGTTTTCTTAGCATCCTCTTTTACATCTGTTTCAACTGCTGCTGTAGATTTCGGACCATCTTCCACAGTCTTTGGATTTGTCTCTTCAGCTTTTTGCCTCTCTTCAGCTTCGTTTTCTTCTCCTACCTTATTTGGAGTTTCAACTTTAGGATTAACCAATTCATGGTTACCTTCATTAACAGGTTTAGTAGGTTCTGTATCCTTAGTCACTTTGTCTTCTGTCGACTCAGCTTTTGGCTTTACAAACTCACGTCCACCATTCTCATCAGCCTTTGCGATAGCAGCTGCCACATCATCGGGAAGCTTATCTAAAGGCTGAGGTTGATGAACTGTTGTTTCTTCTGTTTGAGTATTGGATGAAGCCACCTCCTCAGCTTGTACAGCTGAAATACCAAATATACTAGCCCCAATCATCACAGATGCCGCACCTATAGCAAATTTACGAATGCTATAATGGCAACGTTTATCGAAAAGTCTTTTGTTCATTAAAATCCTCTTTTCTTTTTCTTGATGCTGAGTAAGCGCTTCCTTTTTTAGAAAAATAACTTCCTTCTGAACACACAACTAAGCATCGAGTTTGTTTTTTGTATATATTGAATATATCAAAATGAACAAAAAATTGCAATCTTTTTTATGATTTTAATATAACAAAAAAAGATTGAGGCAACATCCTATAACGAGAAGCTTAACAATGGATAAAGAATCTGGTCCGAAACTATCAACTATTCAAAAACCACACAGTGTTGCTTTCAGCTTGATGATGCTCAATACTGAAATCACTGTGTGGTTTTATTGTGACATTAATGTTTATCCAGGATTATTGAATAACTCTTTTTCGAATTCTTAATCCTTTTTCCCTCTTTTGATAAAAGCGGCAGAGAGAACTAGTCCAAGACCACCTAACAAGGCTAAAGTAGCTGATTCTTCTCCACCTGTTGCTGGAAGTTGATCTTTAACTTTAGCAACCGATGTTTGTGGTTGTTCTTGTTTTTGTGCTTGATCTGTTTTCACTGATGCACTTGCAAATTCATCGGACTTTTCAACAGTAGTTTCAACATCACGATTGCCACTGCTCATCTTATCTCCATCGACTTTATCAACCGAATCTTTCAAGTTTTCCTCTGTTGGAGTGACTTGAGGGCTTGCTGTTTCTTTATATTCTGGGACTTCATGGACAGCTGCTTCAGTGCCATTTACGCCACCCTTGAAGTCTGGGACTTCTACTACTGGTGATGGTAGCTTGTCTGCTTTTTCAATAGCTTCAGTATACTCGGGAACTTCATGGGTAGCTGCCTCAACTGCGTTTACTCCGCCTTTGAATTCTAGCCCTTCTACTACTGGAACCACATCATCGCCTGCTGTGCCAATAGCTTGAGTGTATTCTGGAACTTCATGAACAGCTGCTTCGACACCATTTACGCCACCAGTAAATTCTGGGACTTCTACTACTGGTGATGGTTCGTCACCCTTACTTGTAGTTGGAGCCGGTTTGGCTGGTTCCTCTGGAAGTTCTTGGTGGAATGTCGTCATTTCGTAGAACTCTGGTTTACCTCCTTCCCAAACAAGTTTCACATCCAATAATGGAGATTTATCTCGGACAGCAAATGTTTGGAAGCTTGAGGTAATCTCACCTATTTCTGACCAAGAATCTCTTTTATCTGATTTAAGAGTTCGAGCCAATACTCGAGCCTTCACTCCTTGCGGAAGACTTGAAACAAGTCGAATATGGTTGACATCTGTCGGTTCTGACAAGTGGTAGACCAGCTCACCTTGTTCTTTCTCAGCCTTATAGCTAGTCAATACCTTACCATCTACGAGGTTGGTGTAGAGGTTACCTTGGCTTTCACCACTGTTTCCTTGAACAGTTGGATCATTAATCGGTTTCACGAATTCGCCATCATTGATAACCAACTCAGTGAAGCCTACAAAACGAGCATCATAGTTAGCTGTAAATAGAACACGGAGATAATTGGCTTTAACTGGACTTGCAAGTTCACCCTCGATGTAGCGGTTTCCTGGCATCTTAGAATCATGTGTCCAACCATCTGTCAAGGAATCATCACGTGTCTCATTGGCAACACCATCACCAACTGTCACAAGATCTGTCCAAGTCTTGCCATCTTGACTGACTTGAATCTTACCATCACGGAGATAGTTTTGAGTGCCGTCTTGAATGTAAGCTCTAATTTTCTTGATTGCACGTTCACTACCTAGCTTCAAGGTGATATGACCATCTTTACGCGCATAGTCTGAAAACTCTACAAAGTTATTGTAAACTCCATCGAACAATTGATCCAAGTTCTTAATCTTACGAACGTCATTGCGACCATATGTTGGATGGATGCCCATTGATGTCGAATCAAGTGTGGTTGGTTGAATTTCTTTTGTCTGAACAAGTAGAGAGGTTGCTGTCACTGCTTGTTCTTGGTCAGTCTTGTTGACCAAACGAACATAACGTACCAAGGACTTATCTGTCACTTGATCAGCCGGATACCATTCTTGGGCATTTGGAGAATATTCCAAATTAAGGGATGGGTTTTCTGTACCAACCGCTTGAATGAGTTCAGCTTGGTGAAGACGATCAAGTTTCATACCCAAATAACTTTTAGCTGGAAGTTTTGTTCCGCTCGGAATTTGCATATTATAACGGCCTAGGCTGTCATAAACTGGAGTTGACTTCAAGTTCTCAACATTTGTATCAGTCAATTGGCTATTGCCTGTACGTGTTTCAACTGAGAAGTCAGCGATACGCCACCATAGGTTGGTGTTCTTAGTATTGCGAATACGGACATAGCGAGCTGAAATTGGAGTTTCGATTTCTTTGGTTTGTTCACCAGTCAAGCGATCCAATTCTTGCCATGAGTTACCATCTGCAGAATATTCAAGAACACCTTCTGCTAATTTATCTCCTGAACCTTGGTGGAGACGAACCTTAGTCACAGGTTTGACTTCGCCTAAGTCTAGTTGTACCCAACTATTTACTGGAGTTGTATCAGTTCGATCAGCATTCGCAAGCATGGCTTCAGTATTGTCACGACCGTCTGTAATCTGACCAACTGTCGTATTGTACTTGTACATAAGATTTGGACTAATCGTCACAGTAGCTGCCTGTTTAGCACGAGTAACTTCCACAGGGCGGTTAACAGCAATTTCTCTTACAGCAAACCAAGTATTATCACGATCTGAAGTCGCAATCATTCGAACAGCCTTGGCACGAATATTGAGTTTTTCATATTTAATAAGAGATTCATTTCCAGTATAGCTTGGTTCTGAAAGTGTTACCCACTCATCATTTTCATTTAGGTACTCAACCTTAGCATTGTTAAAGGTATCACGAGGATTTGCTTGAGTTCCCATTGCAAAGGTCAAGTTTTGGAGTGGAACAGCTTTGTTAAATTTCAAACCAATGTAATCACCAGTCTTGATACTGTTTGGCGATTTGATTAATGCATGAGTTCCCAAATCTCCATCAGTTACCTCAGCAAGTCCGCCTTCTACACCTGTACGGTTTGTGATAAAGGTACTAATCACTTGATCAGGATGCAAGGCTTTTTGAACTTCTGTTGCCAAGATTTCACGCAGTCCAAGCAAGAATGGACGGATATGTTGAACACCCAACTCAGCTTTTTCGTCATGGTCTACATAATGGAAGGTATAAGTTTGAGACTGTTCATATAGTTTCAATCCCTTATAGTAACTATCCCAAAGTTTTGCAGAATCGTTCTTTTCGATAGCCTCTGTACCATCAAGGAGAGCACTCAAGGCATCCATTTGGTCAATGGTATTGTCCAACCAATAATGGATTTGAGCACGCATCTTTTCATCACCAGATGCTTTATAAAGTTGAGCTGCAGCTTTTAGTTTCGCAAATTCTGCACGCAAGCCTTCACGCTCTGCACCAACATCTTGACCAGCTTTCAACTTAGACATGAAGGCCGCCAATTTCGGAGCAAGTTCAACAGACTCTTCCAATTTCACAACACGACCATCCATATTTTGGTTGATCATGTGTTTACCAAGTTCACGGAAGGCAATAGATGCTTCACTATCAGTAAACTTACCATTTTCAACAAAGTTAAAGGCGATATCGTTGACTTTCTTAGCTTCTTCTTCAGACTTCCATTGTTTCCATGCATATTGAGCTGCAGAGAAGAGGGCAATCTTAGATGGCTCGGATTGTTGCATTGGGTTCAACATGATACCTGAAAGAAGGCTAGGATCTACATTCGGATGAAGGAATTTCTCACCACCACCCAAGATCAAGTGTTGTTTAGAGTTATCTGTAACAGGCCAATTGACCCATAGAGAAACTGGACGGTAGGTCTTACCACCTGCAGTCAGGTTGTTCTTAAGATTTGAAAGGAAGTTTTCTGATACTTCACCCCAAATCTTACCACCAGTAAGGGTCATAGAGGTTGAAGTTGGAAGATTTTCATTGAGTGCTTTCAACTCATCTTCACGTCCATTACCCCAATACTGACCTGGGACAAAAATCATTTCCTTACGAAGGCCGACATAAGTTGCTTGTTTTTTAGTCAACCAGTCTGTCATGTCCTTCATCAAGCGGTTGTAGCTATTGTAGCCACCAACTGGACTTGGAGCATCATCGGCCAAAATACCGAACTCACGAACACCGACATCCATCAATTGAGTGAATTTAGCCTTAATGGTTTCCAAATCTTTTTGATAGTCAGCATCATTGCCAAAACGGATACGGTTGTTCATGAATGGATGGATGGTCCATACATAACGAGTCTTGTTCTGGTTTCCGACACGAGCCAATTCACGGATTTCAGCTAATTTCTCTTCTGGATAAAGTTCACGCCATTTCTTGTTGTGGTATGGATCATCTTTTGGTGCAAAGAAGTATTGAGTCAACTTCAAGTCACCACCATAACGCATCAATTCTGCACGGTCAGCATTACTCCAAGGATTTCCATAGTAACCTTCGATAAAGCCACGGTTCTTAATTTCAGCGTAGTCTTCAACTGTTACATTACGTAAGACTGGTGCCGCGCTCTCATTAAGCATGTGTTTGAGAGTCGTTAAACCGTAGAAGACAGCATCTGTATCTTTACCGACGATAGAGATTGTATTGTTCTTGATTGACAAGGCATAAGCATCAATTTTATCAAAGAGTCCTTGAGAAATTCCAGATACTTCTTTTTCAGCCTGTGAATTTTGACCATGAACACCAAGGTAGATGTTAGTAGCACCTGCCACTGCTGTTTGACTGCTTGTGTATGAGATTTGATGATCTTGTAGAACGCTCTTCAAGCGGTTACGAGTATAGATATCTAATTGATCTCCCATGACAAGATTGACTTGTTTATGGAGTTTCGTAACACCTTCATCGTAAGTTACTTTTTGTGGTGTTGGGAATACCTTGTATTCTTTCTTAAGGTAGTCTTGACTTTGGGCTGCAGCAGCAACTGCCTCATCACTTGTTGGCTTGCTAGCTACAAAGTTATCAGCAAGTTCAGTTGTACCATCACCCATTTCCTCAACTTTAGGTGTTTTTGGAGTAGCTGGCTCTTCTGCCTTGTTAGTAGAAACTGGTTTCAGAAGTTGAATTTCTGCGGCACTACCAAATCCTGCAACACCTGCTAGAACTTTTAATTCTACCTTATCCGTTTCAACTGCATCAAAGTTCACTGTTTTCTCTTTGGTATTGTTTTCCCAAGTTCCTGAAGCAACTTTAACCATTTGACCATCTTTTTGAGCATAGATTTCATAAGATGTCACGACACCATTACCACCACCTGGACGTGGAAGATAAGTCAAACCATTTACTTTTTCACTTGCTTTCAAGTTCATAGCAACTGTGAATGGTGCTTTATGTCCAGACCATTTTGAATGCCAGAAGGTGTTTGGATCATTGTCAAAGGCTTTTTCTACCGGACCTTCTGCATTGGTACCTGGTAATTCTTGACTAGTTGCAGAAACTGTAAAATGATCATTTGGAATCAAACGTGGATTGACAAATGGTTCATTTGACAACTCAGCACTATGTAAGATTCCTTTGAAACCACCGATCGTTTCAAGCGGCAAAACTAAGCTGTTATGAGCAAAACGAGGATTCGCTGGATTTGCAATCCGTTCAACCTTTTCACCATCTACATACACTTCTGTTGATTGTGGTTTGGTTACAACAGAGATTTGATAACGTTTGTTCTTTTCAAGTTTCTTATTGAATTGGATATGGAATTGTTCAAAAGTATAGGCAAGATAGCCATCCTTATCCGCAAGATAGAGTTGGTTGTTTCCACTTGTTGAGAATGTTTGTTCTCCGTCACCAGTTACAGTAACATCCATTTTCAAGACATGACTTGGTCCCGCATCACCAACTAGACCTTCGATAGTACTGTCTTTGTCGAAATTCAATCCTGCTTCAGTCTTCTTCACTTTCTTAGCAAGGTAATCTTTGACAGTCTCAGGATTAATCTTGAACAAGTCTTCTTCAGCTATAGTCTTTTCAGGGTTGGATTGAGGTGCATAAACACTTGTTGGTTGAATACGGTCTGCATAGGTCTTGGCTGCACGATCTGAACCCCAAGTGCGTTCTGCAGTAGACTGCATACTCTTGAAGAAACGTTTAAAGATATCATAAGAAGTAAGTCCAGTTTCATGGAGGTCAATATTATCATTCCAAACCGCATGACCACCACCAATGATATTAGGATTAGAGGCTTCTAGACGTGGTCCTCCACCTGTTGAGAAGTCATTTGGTGTCCAACGGTTGTACTGAGTTTCATAGTTAGCATAATCTCCATAAGCAGTTTGGCTATTACTACCACTTGGGACACTATAGGTTGGAACATCTGTGATATTGATAATCTTAGCACCTTGGGCAATTGCAGCTGCTGGTCGTTGCCATCCAAGGCTCCAGATATCCACTTCTACATCTTTCCAATCAACTGGCGTTTTTCCTTGTTTGGCGCTGAGTGATCCCCAAATACGTGGTGTATAACCTTTTCCTTTGATATACTTGATGAGGTCATTGACATAGCGACGATAGCTTTCTGGACTTCCATAGTACTCATCTGTACCGATATGAACGGTAGAAACTCCATGAAGGGGTGCATCTGGACCATCAAGAAGTTTATCATAGACTGACTTAACAAAAGCAAGTGTTTCTTCGTACTTATTATCCAAGTCCAACATAGCTACACGTTCTACATTATGTTTTCTCGCACTAAGCTGACCCTTGTACATCAAGTCTGGACGAACTTTAACGAATGAAAGGGCGTGACCTGGTGTGTCAATTTCAGGAACAAGGTTGATATGCAAAGCTTTTGCTAATTTGATGATTTCTTGCATTTCTTCCTTGGTATAGTGCTCATCTGATGTTAATTTTTGTCCATCCTTACCAACAATATCTGTCTCCACACGGAAGCCTGTCTTAGCATGCTCTAGAACATACTTGAGTTCTTCTTCTGGACTTAAGTTCTTACCTGCCAAGTGCTCTTTTAGGAAGATATAGTTATCATTTAGGTGCAACTGCAAGTCATTCATCTTGTAGTAAGCCATGTTGAGCATGATATCCACAAGCGTATCATAAGGGATAAACTTACGACCTGTATCTAGCATAAAACCACGGTGGCTGAAGCTTGGGAAGTCACGGATTTCACCGTTCTGTAGGTCTTTTTCTCCCATTTGAAGAAGAGTACGTGTAGCATAAAAAGCACCTGCATTTGTTGCAGCTTCTACTGTAATAACTCCATCTTTAATGCTGATACCATAGCCTTCTTTGCCATAGCCCTTATCTTCAACCTTTTTAAACTCAATGCGGTTTTGTGCTGCTTGACCACCTGTGGCGATTTCTAAGCCACGACTTTCAAGGTCAGTCTGATAGAATTTCGCTTCTTGGCCAAATCCAGAATCTCCGACTGAAATAACAGTAGATGCTGTAATAGAAGTTTTTCCTTCAGTTCCATACCATTGTTGAACTGCTGGAGCAACTGCTGGTTTGGTTCCAACACCTTCGTCTGCATGCAAGCCTTTAATAAGAACTTCAAATTCTTTTGTAAGGGTATGGCTATCTTTGACTTGTTGGACCATGACCTTAACAGTTTGATCTGTTAGAGGTTTGTAGATTTTGTTATTGAGATCAACAACACCCTGTTTGTTGCTACCAATCAAGCTAACTTGACCTGGCAACTTAGGCAAGACAAGTGATTTTCCATCTTCAGCAACTGTTAGTTCTGTAACTTGACGAATATCTGTTGGTTTGCTGGCATCTGGAATGTTTGAGTAGGCGCGAATTTCTTGAATCCCTACATTTTTCCAGTTCATAGTAC
The DNA here is from genome assembly GCF_013277555.1 of Streptococcus sp. k-163. Taxonomy (GTDB): domain Bacteria; phylum Bacillota; class Bacilli; order Lactobacillales; family Streptococcaceae; genus Streptococcus. Next base: position 15,217 of record NZ_VMND01000021.1, read on the forward strand.
CAGCTTGGTAATCTGTGATTTCAAGTTTAAGGTACTTCGCTTGAATAGCCTCTTTCAAATCAACTTTTTCATCAAGAAGTGGAGTTCCTGTTCTTTGATAGGCTAACTTCCATTCTTTAACTCCCGACTCATTCACATCATCTTGACCAGCATAATAGAGATTCCATGACTTGATATTGGGGTCATTTTTTTCACCACGAGCACGGCGATCCCAATCAATCTCCACATGCTTAATCACTGTTGTCTTTTCCAGTGTAAATTCGATAGTTGGTTTAGCAACGTTTTGGTCAGTTGCCCATCGAGTGTCAGGTTTTCCATCAATTGCCTTTTCTGCTGTGTATTGTGTATTTGCTTCATGGTTTGATGCTGTAGCAGAAGCTTTTTCTAAATGATTGACATCTGGAGTTTCGACCAAATCTTTAGTCACTGGCTGTTCAGATGGTTTAGCTGCTGGAGCTACTTCTTCTTTTGGAGTTGCTGCTGGTTTTGGAGTTGCTTCTTCCTTCGGAGCAGGAGTTTCAGTTGGCTTTGTAACTGTTTCTCCAGTATTTTCAGGCTGACTTTCTGTCTCACTTGGTTGAGTTTCACTATCCCCTGTCGTAGTGGCAGTTTCTGCTTTTTCAATAGCTGCTGCTATATCTGCTGGCAGCTTATCCAGAGGCTGAGCCTGTGTTATTGTTCCTTCTGTCTCAGCAGGTCCTTCTGTTTCAGCTGCTTGAACCATGCCAGCACCAAAGATACTAGCACCAATCATAACAGAAGCTGCACCAATCGTAAATTTACGAATACTATAATGACACCGTTTCTCAAAAAAATGTTTTCCCATTTTTTCTTATTTCCTTTCATACGCTCACAATCGTAAACGTTCTCATTTCCCTTTAGAAAAAGAGAGGACCTAGAGGTCCTCTCTGGGCATTCTTTTTTCTCCACTAGAACAAGCAGAGAGTTTGAGCTCCCTTTTAATGAAAACTCGTGTATATTCTAATCTTCTTTTCTCTTTGCAAGAAATAGAGCAGACATTGCTAGACTGAGGCTGGCAAGGAAGAAAAGATTATCTGACTTGCTAGTTCCAGTATTTGGAAGTTTAGCAGTCATTTCTTCTTTTGCTTCTTCTATCTTCATTCCTGGTTTAGAGCCATCAACCGATTGATATTCAAATGCCTGTACTGCTGGATCCTGCTGCTTCTGATTGAATTGATCTGTCGATGGAGTTTGTGCCTTACCTCCAACTTCTTCAGTTGATGGAGTCTGTGCATTTCCTCCAGGTTCTTCAGTTGATGGAGTTTGTGCATTTCCTCCTGCTTCCCCAGTAGATGGAGTCTGTGCATTTCCTCCAGGCTCATCAGCTAATGGGCTCTGTTGTTTAGAAACTGGTTTATAAACTACTGCATAATGTCCTAGTTGACTAGTTGTGAATTCAATTGTTCCTTGACCATTTGTAAAGTTTACTGACTCACCTGATGCTGTATAGTATACCCCAGCCACTTCACCAGAAACCGGTACTCTAACAAGGACTGCGCCTTTCGGCTGAACCTTATGATTATCCTTATCTACCAAATGAAGAGCATAAGCATCAAATTCCATACCTTGTAGGCTTTGGTCTGTTACTTTTTGAACTTGAAGGTGCATGTCTGGTGTCAAATCTCTTGCTAGTCCTGCAACTACAACTCCTGTGGATTTATCTGATAAGACACGAACCTCTTCAGTTGACTTGTCTACCGTAGGTGCTGCTTGGTCACCTGCTGTTCCCATTGCACCTGTATATTCTGGAACTTCATGGACAGCTGATTCTGCTGCATTCACACTTCCAGTGAACTCTGGAGCCTCTTTTACAGCCACTTCATCGCCTGCTGTTCCTATTACTCCTGTATACTCTGGAGCTTCATTGATAGCTGATTCGCCACCGTTTACACCACCTGTGAATTCCGGAACTTCAATGACCGGTGCTACTTGGTCACCCTTACTTGATGTTGGAGTTTCAGGTTTTGGTTCTGGAGTTGGAGTAGGTGTTTCATCCTTCAATTGATCAAGATAATCTGCAAAGTATTTAATCATTCTATTTGTTAAGAGATGGTTATCTGTTGCAAATTTCATGCTGGCAACAACACTTGCTACTTCCTCTTGATTGCTCTTATCAGCCAATTTTTGAGCTTTAGCTAAGGCAGCTTCATAGGCTGTAGTATCAAGACCTGCTTCAGTCACTTGTGGACGAGTGAAGATCAATTCTGCAGCTGATTGATATTGATTACCACCATCTCCGTAAGTTCGTGTTCCTGTTAGAACAATCTTCTTAGCTTTGATCGTCTTGCCAAAGTTGATATCTTTAGGTTTGTTATTATCAGCCCAATTTGTTGCATTGAAAGTATGTTCCTTACCTGTTTCATCAGTTACGACAAGAGTCACATCTCTCAAATTACCGTTTGAACCGGAACCACGTGGAACATAATGGAGACCAGTAATTTCAGTCGGTTCTTTCAAGACCATTGTAGCTGGTTTACCAACATCTCCTCCGCCCCATGATGTATGCCATAAACTAGATAAGTTTCCATCAAAGGCATTTGCAAGACCTTCACCAGCCTGAGCAGGAGCGCTTAGGCTTGCAAAGTCATCTGTCACAAGAGATGTTTTCTTCATCACTAAAGCATCTTTAAGAGCATTGACCTTAGCGATTTCTGCTTTAGCTTCTTCTACACTAATATCATCGTCTGCTTGACTGAGGTTGAAGACTGCTTCTTTCAAAGCATCCATCGTTTCTTTAGTATAGTTCTCCATCGAAACAGTCGGAAGATAGTTCTTAACAGCATTTTCTGCCATCATCTTACCAGTCAAGACAATTTCTTCAATTTGAAGTCTGTCCATGATGAAATCATTGTAACCACGGAAATTCGCATTACCACCAGAATCTCCACGAGTATTGCTTGCATTTCCTGTAGAGTAGATACCTACCCATGTATCGCCAGTTTCAGCACCTGTCACGAGGAAAGTTGCGCGTTTAGCTTTTTTAGAATCTGTCCATGAGTTTGGTAATTCATGCATTTCCAAATTACTTGCCTGTCCAGATTGGAATTCTCCTTTACCGACTACAAAGGCATAAGTATTGTCAGATCCAGCTTCATAGTCAAATGTAATACGATAGGTCTTACCTGCTTCAAAGCGGAAGTTTTGTGGAATTGTTTGGTAAACCAAGTTACGACGGCTCACAAGACCGTTTGTCTTGAGTGACCAATTTCCTTCGATAACGTCATCAACTTTCTTGCCATTCCAGTCACGTTGTGTGTATGGACCATGTTTTTCAGACAAGTGAGTACGGTTATCTTCAACACCTTCGATTCCACCAATAACAAATGGGAAGATACCTTGGCCGACATTTTCAAAGTCTTGTTTAAAGGTACCTGTGGCAGTATCGTGACCATCACCGTACATTTTTGATTCATTTTCAAAAGTACGAATTTCATCAAAGTAAGTTGCTTCATCGCCTGCTTCACGACTCAAGGTCAAGGTTACATTTGATACATCTGAACCTGTTGTAAAGAAAGCATACATGTTTTGGAAGTAACTTGTGTTATTAACAGTCGCATTGCTTCGACGAGTATTGTGAGCATAGGCTTTTACATAGTTGAGAGCGAGCGACTTGTTGGTGTAGTTAGTTACTTCTTTTTCACCAGTATTTACTGTAATACTTGCTTTAGCATCACTACGGTTATCCACACCTACATAAACTGCATATCTGGTATTCGGTTTCAAGCCAGTTAATTTTTGAGTCAGACTCACTTTTTCTTTATTGCCTTGAATACGAAGCATTTGGTTTGCACCTTGAGACTTCACGATTTCAGCCTTAGACGCATCTCCCGAAATCTTCCAATGATTCAAAGATTCGCTGTTAAATCCTTGGTCATAGATATGCATTCCTTCACTCCATGACATTTCAGGATTTGTTTGTTTAGAACGATAGAGTACATAAGGTTGATTTGCAGTAAGATCAAGAGTAATCTTACCGTCTTTCACGGCAACTTCTTTTTCCTCAGTCTTACCTTGGTCAGTTAGTTTATAAAGGTAAACTTTACCATTTGCCCAGTCGCTAGGAAGTGTCCAAGTTGTTGCACCTGCTTCAGTATTGAAGTAGTACATTTTTTCCTTGTCGCTCGCAAGCTTGTTACCATTTGCATCCCAGTTCCAAGGTGTCAAGTAGGCTGAACCATCTTGGATAACACGACCATTGAGCGTAACTATACGTTCACGATATTGTGGACTGTTGACATCATTTGATTTACGAGTTACCACAACCTTGTTATTTGCAGCATCGACCAATTCAACTTTCATTTCTGGAGTCCATTTATAAGTACTACCATTGTCAGTCATGGTTACTGGTTTGCCATCTTCCCATTTGCTGACTGTAAAGTGTTGGAAGTACTTAGTCATAACATCATGAGCAAACAAGTTTGTTACATAACCGTTATAGTCACTACGTCCTTGCCATCCTTCAAAGTCCTTCATACTATAACCGCCTAAAAGTGGGTAGTCAGCTGCACCACCATAACTTCTGTAGTCACCAACCCAAGAATCTTTTTGGTGGTTACGGATAAAGCGAGTAATGGCACTGTTAATACCTTTATTTGTATAGCCACCGTATGTCAAGTCAGCTGCCCAGTGTTGGAAGGTAGAATCATATTCACCACCATGGCCCCACTCAATAGCAAAGCGCCAACCTTGTTTGTTAATTTCTTTAGCAATAACGTGAGTTGCCCAGGCACCATTGTCACCTGATTGACCGTTACCCCAAACGTCGACATAGATGAAGTCTAGACCTTCACCCAATTCCTTCTTCAACTCTTCCCAACGCGCCAGACGCCCATGAGCCAGGTCATAACCAGCATCAATGTTGATACCTTGGTCAAGCCAGTTCCAACCGTAGCTATAGCTACCATCTGCATTTTTACGAAGAATATCTTCATTAAAATATTTAGACTCAGGATAGGTTTCTGAAGCGTTGACGTGAATACCGAGATGAGCTCCATATTTCTTAGCTTTCTCAATAAGAGTCTTAAAGTCTGCAACACCACCAATACGTTTACCGATGTCTGCATAGTTCAAGTGTCCAGAATCATGTCCTTCACTTCCGTATCCCTTAAGAAGTACACCTTGACCAAGACCATCGGTGTGGAGGTTGATCTTCTTGATACCATCCAAGGTCATGAGGAATGGGTTTTGCGCTTGTGAACCAAAGTTCATAGCGATACGGTAAGCTGTAATGTCTTTAACTTTTTCCCAACCTTGAGGGTTATTCATGATGCTACGGTAAGCGATGGCACCATCTTGCCAATCTACTTTATGGTCAGCATTGGCATCTTCAGTGATGACAACTTTTGCACTTGGAAGTTCTTTGGTATATTCTGGGAAGACAATACCATTATGAGCTTTTTCCCATTGCCATTCAGAACTATGAATTTCCACGTAGTTGGCATTACCAATCGTATTCTTGTAAGCTGTCAAACGTGTCCAGTCGTAAGAACCACCACCATAGCTATTTTGTGAATTACTCCATACACCTGCCGCAAGCTTGTCTGTTGAAACAAATCCGTACATATACCCTTTAGCTAATTCTTTCATTGGATTTGTTACTGCGATATGGTCATCACCACTTACATGAGTATTGTTTGACATGGTTGCCCCATCAAACTTAGCTCCTGCTTGGTCGCTTGAAACAGATACCAAGGCATTTCCTAGGAAGCTAATAGATGAGAGTAATTTTCGTTCATCATCAATTTTTTGTCCAGGTGTAACCTGGTTATGGTTCACAATCTTAGTCACATCAAAGTGAAGTTGGTTATCCACTACTTGCAAACGAACAGTCATATCCGCATTGATCAGATTAGCCTCATCACGGAGTTTCATTTCATACTCAGCAGTCGTTGCATTAACCTTTTTATAGGTAACTTCAGGAGTCACAGCGTGCTTGTTGATCACAACTTGATTAATTGGTTGCACTTGTCCTGGAAGCTTGTTCCCATTTAGAACATATTCTTTAACACGTGGGAAGGCTTGGTCGATAACTGCTTTCAATACTGTAGATTGAATAGTGTCGTATTTTACATTGCTATCATCTACTGTATCGCCCTTTTCTTTTTTAGTGGATTCTTGATCTGTTTTAACTCCTTCTTGGTTGTCAGTTTTGACATTGACAATTGTTTTTTCACTACTATTATAGGTTCCAGCTTTAAGAACGATTTTCTTCTCATCTTTTAGTTTGTCATTTACTGCAGATGGCAAGGTAACTGTGTCAAAAAGTTTCACATCATTATTAGTTGCATTGAGCTGTCCATCTGATTTTAGACTGATCATCAAGTGGTTGGTTGATCCATTTACTGGGGCTGCAACACGTCCACCTTGATACCAAAGTCCACTACCATTTGTCTTGTATTCCCAGAACCATCCACCTTGGTCATATCCTACAAAAACGTTGTTGTCAGTGTCTTTGAATTTCATGAAAACACCAAAGCGAGACTTACCTGTTTCGGATTCTTCTTTAAAGGTCAAATCAACGGTAGCATTCCCATTAGCATCTACTGTCAAACCATCTTTTTCAAACAAGGCTGGCTTTTTACCATTGTCATTTTGAGCAGTTGAAGCTAGTTGGTTGTAACGAACTCCTTTTTCTTCGCGGACAGTTACTGTTCCCTGTTGTTCTTTCTTTTCAACTGTTTTCCATTCTGGAGTGACTTCTTTTGATTCAGTCGGTTTAGTTTCAGCTGGCTTGTTTTCAGCAGGTTTATTTTCTGCTGGTTTGTTTTCTGCCGGCTTATTGTCAGCTGGTTTTTCTTCTTGAGGTTTATCCTCTTTTGGTTTTTCTTCCTTGTTTTCCACTTGTTTATCGAGAGCATCTAGACCAGCTGGTTTCCTTGTTTCAATACCCTTGATATAGTTTTGAATCCATTCTAGCTGAGCAGGTGAGAAGAGTATACCACCACTACGTTTACCAGAGACACCATTTTGGTGGATACCAATCAATTTCCCATTTTCATCGAAAATACCGCCACCACTGGCACCTGGTTCACTTCCTTGATAGCTAATTCCACGAACACCTTCTCCGTGATTATTAATATCCTCAACGGTAGTATTCAAAATTGGATCAAGCTCTCCTTTTGGATATCCAAATACATGAACCTTATCTCCTACCTTAGTTGTTGCAGGCTTCTCAGTCACTTCAACAGGTGCATTTGCAAGAGGTGTACGAAGCTTAACAATTGCCAGATCATTTTTATATCCTTTGAGGAACCCTTCACGATCCCAGTGTTTCACATCATTCTTACTGAATTTGACGTCCGGTGCCCCTTTGTAAGAAACTGTATAGACATCTCCATCACTCTCAACATTATCAGCTACCTTACGATTATTACCATCTGGAACATCTTTGATAAAGTTATGAGAAACAGACAAAACGAGATTTTCCCCAATAACGATACCACTACCAAGCCCTGCAGCACTTTTAATTTCGACAGTCGCACCGTAGTTTAATACCCCATTTTTTGTTTTAGCAACATCTTCTGGGACTAGGCTTTTATCTTCTTTTTCTAGTTCTTCTTTTGAGGCAGTGTGCCCATTTTCTTCAGCCTTATCAAGTTTTCCACGTAGTTCTTCAGGAAGAGTATCTGAAACTGCTGAGCTTGTTGCAGTTTCTTTTTCTTTTGCCAACAATTCTTCTTCAGTCTTTGGTCCTTCAGTTACTTCAGGAGAACCTTGGTCTTCACCAGCTTTTGGTGCCTCAAAATCATGCCCTCCGTCCTCTTTAGCATTTGCAAGAGCTGCAGCCAAATCTGCCGGCATATTTGCTGTTGAACCTGTTTGTGCAGAATCTGCTAGGACAGTACTAGTTCCAAAGAAAGCTGCACCAATCATGACAGAAGCAACCCCTAATGAAAATTTTCGAATACTATATTTACAACGTTTTTCAAACAATCCTTTATCCATTAAGTCCTAAATCCTTTCACTATATACGTAAGCGTTTACATCTACTCTTCAAAAAAATACTCCTTTCTGTCTAAAAAGTGTAACACTTACGTCATTAAATAAAAAATAATTACACTTTTAATATAACAAATGATAGACAATAAAGCAATAGAAAAGATAGGAAATGACTAATTTTTTCTTTCAATCCTAGTAAAATTAAAGTATAAAATCTCCAAAATACTCTAGAAAAATAAAATGCATATCATCAAATTTTTCCAATATCTGATAATATGCATTTTTCTGATTTTAAAGATTTTTTAACCAACTTCATACAGTTTAGAAAAAAAGAAGTTGATTCTCAATTTGAATTTTTCTCTTTTATATATACTTCCTTAACAAAAACCAATTCCTGTGGCTGGGACAAGTCTTCTCGGTAGTTAAATCCTGCAAAGCTTAACTTACGAGCTTCCTCCACCGTCTGTACTTGATTTTCAATCAGAGATGTCAGAAAAGCTCCACGCGCTTTCTTCGAAATAGTTGAATGAATCTTCAGCTGACCACCCTTGTCCTCCATGAATTTGAAGGTCACCATTTTTTCTCTAATTTCCTTAGAAAATACAGTCTCAAATTCGGATGACAAGAGGGAGAAAATCACTTCTTCCTGCTTCACAGATTCATCATAGACTGCCTTCCAATGGCTCTTCAAAGTCTTACCAGCGACTTTTAATTTCATCAAAAAGTCCAAACGGTGAGGTGCCATAGGTGACAAGGCTGGAACGACACCGTACAAAGCCGAGGTGATAAAGACATGATTTTCAAGATAAGCTTGTTCCACCTCGGTCAACTTATCTCGCTTGATATGGCGATACATGAGCCCATCAAAAAGTTTCAAGGCTGGGTAGTGTTGAGCAGTTTTCCTTTTCAAAGCTTGGATATGTTGAAATTCTTCCGCTGCCTTCTCAGCTGATACCTTATAAAAACTCTCCAATTGACTAGCAGAATAGAGGGCCAAGGCATCAAGTACGGCTTGACTTTCTGGTTTTAAAGGAGCATCTTCGATACTTGGCAAGTCTGTGTTCATTTCTTTTGCTGTTGGGATTAAAATTTTCATATTAATAGTGTAGCATATTTTTTAGCCGCTACCAAGAAATTCATCTAAAAAACCTCGTTTTGAGCGAGGTTTCTTTGCTTATTTTGGCCATCCTAACCACATAGCCACGAGAACAAGGGATATTCCAGCTAAGCTTGTTAAGATAGATAAGAATTTACCTTTTTTCTCCTTAAACAGAGAAAAACCTATCTTCAAAGCGAGCAGTCCGAGTAACATTGAAGCAAGCATCACATAAAACCCCATTTCTTTGTCCTCCATTAGGCTTAATTTACCTTATTATAACATATATTTCTTAAATAAACCTTTTTTATACTCAATGAAAATCAAAGAGCAAACTAAGAAACTAGCCGCAGGTTGCTCAAAGCACAGCTTTGAGGTTGCAGATAAAGTTGACGTGGTTTGAAGAGATTTTCGAAGAGTATTACTGGACTTTAAAGGTCTTGAGATAATTATCTTTTCCTACTTGACCTTCAAAAGTTTTACCATTTTCAAGATAAGGAAGGTCATCTGATACAGAAGCCTTGACCTTGTAAATCTTGCCATCAACTTTAAAGAAGTAGACGGTATCGCCCTTGATAACAGCTGATTTGAGGTCTGCTACCACACCCTTGATGCTTTCTGTCGTTTCATTGTCAATTTCAAGGTCGTTTTTGTTTGCGTATTTGCTGAGTAGTTCTTCCACTGTCGTGGCTACGATAACATTTTGGTACTCGACTGCGTCTACCAGGGCATACTCTTTGACCAAGCCAGCATTGTCCTTCAAGCCCATGATGTAGAGAGGCTTGTCATTGAGGTTGATGAGGATTGGGAAGGTTGCCTTGTAGGATTTCTCTTGGACAGCACCTTCGGCTGATTCACGTGCTGATTCTTCGGTCGCAGAAGCCAAGCTGTACTTCGTAATTTCTCCTGTCCGCATATTTTCAAGGATGAAACCAAGATTACTTTCATCTGCATTGGCTGATGTCACACCTGTGTATAGATAGATGTCATTACCGATAGACAAGTAATTATAACCCTTGGTAGTCTGGGTCACGTTTTTCTTGGAAATCATGGCATTCAAGAAACCATCCTTGTACTTGCCGTTGTAGTTGATTTGCTCAATGGTTTCCTCAGCTGGATAGACCCTGTCCACCCATTCTGGAACTTCAGCCAAGCTGTATTCCTTGGTTTCTCCATTTGTAGCATCCAAAATAATGACTGAAACAGGACGGGGAACCGCAAGTCCAAATTGCTTTTGGTAAACCGTTGCTACATAGAAAGGATTGCCCTCATCGTCCACCTCAAAAGATGGAGTCTTGAAGATCTTGGTTGGGTACTTAAAGCGCAGATGACGCTTGACATCGCGGTTAAAATACTCCGAGTCTGAATATTTGATTGGTGTCTTCAAGTCCACCAAATTCGCATTTCCAGTTACCATGTCCACCTTGATATACTCGCCGATTCCCTTAGCTTGATTATTAAACCACTTGATAGGATCTGCATATTCTAGTGGCGTAACCCGATAAGGCTTTCCATCAATCGTCAGTTGGGTATAGGTATCTGCGGCTACATATTGCGACACCTTATCCGTTAGAGAACCCAAGTAGCGGTCACCAATTTTCTCAGCAGTACTTCTATCTAGAATAGGAACCTTACTGGTATCAGTCTTAGGAAATTCAGTAAAGTCTTTTTCCGTAACTGTGACTACATTAGCATAATTTTTAGCCTGAAAAATGCTGGAAGTCACCAAGGAAACCAAGGCTGCTAAGAGAAGAATCCCTCCAATAGAAACAAAAAGAACTTTACCTAACCGATTGATTTTGAAACCCTCAAGATTTAAGGCAGCTTCCGCCTTGCCGTGGCGCACATGAACTGTTTTGACCAGATTGATTCCCTTGCCAAAGCCAAATAAGATTGCCACAAGCAGCAAATGCCCACAGAGAAAAAAGAGAAATTCCCAGCTGGTCAGGTTAAGAGGCGGTAAAAAGATATACCAGGTCGTTGCGATAAAAATAAATTCAAAGACTATTCGTTTCATTTGCTTTCCTCCTAAATGATTCGTCCTTCCAAGTGATCCAGTTCATGCTGGCAAATCTGAGCTGGGAAGCCTGTCAAGGTAATAGTCTGTTCCTGCCACTTGCTGTCACGATAGGAAATCCTTATAGTTTCATAACGCTTAGTTGGTCTCACACCTACCAAGGACAAACAGCCTTCTTCTGTCTCATAAGGTCCTTCAAAAGACAGGAGCACAGGGTTAAACATGACAACAGGAACCAAACCCAGATTAAAGATAATCACTCGCTTCTGTACCCCAATCATATTGGCGGCCAGACCCACACAGGTCTCACGATTTGCTAAAAGTGTATCCTGTAAATCTCTAACAAGATACAGATCATCCTGACTTGCCGGCTGAGAGACTTGAGATAAAAACAAAATATCCTTCACAATTTTCTTTTCCACTTCCTCACACTCCTCTTGCTTTTTACTATATTATAGCAATTATAGCACAAAAGCCGATAACTGCAAGCCCTTTCCCTCAACTGTAGCAAAAAGCCATCCGAAGATGACTTTTTTGCTATTTAATTTCTTTATAAGTGACTTCTATGCCACGCTTAACAGCTGGACGATTGGCAATTTTTTCTGCCCATTTTACTAAATTCTGGTAACTTGAGGCATCTAAGAATTTTGCAGAACCTTGGTAAAGTTTTCCTTGAACTAACTGTCCATACCAAGACCAGATAGCAATATCTGCAATCGTATAGTCATTGCCTGCAATATAAGGTTTCTGAGCCAATTCCTTATCCAACAAATCCAACTGGCGTTTCACTTCCATCGTAAAACGATTAATTGGATATTCCAATTTTTCAGGGGCATAATTAAAGAAATGTCCAAATCCCCCACCTAGAAAAGGTGCAGCACCTGCTTGCCAGAATAGCCAATTCAAAACTTCTACCTTTTCCACAGGATTACTTGGTAGAAAAGCTCCAAATTTCTCAGCAAGGTATAGAAGAATATGAGCAGACTCAAAGACTCTTACTTCTTCAGCCCCAGACTGGTCCAACAAGGCTGGAATCTTTGAATTTGGATTGAGCTTTACGAAGTCTGAACCAAACTGATCCCCATCCATAATAGCAATCTTATACAAGTCGTAAGTCGCTTGCTCAGAACCAGCTTCTAATAATTCTTCCAATAAGATAGTGACCTTCACACCATTTGGTGTTCCCAGTGAATAAAGCTGAAAAGGTTGTTCTCCTTTTGGCAAGTCTTGTTCGAAACGGGCACCTGCTGTTGGTTTATTTAGTCCCGTAAAGGCTCCTTGATTACTAGCTTCATCCTGCCATACGGTCGGTAATTGATAAGCTGACATCAGAAACCTCCCTTATATCGCATTCTTATCAAAGCCGAGTTTGCGTTGGATAAATTTAACGATTTCGACGATGATAATCATTGAGAAGCTTCCAGCCATGACAATTCCCCATTGTGACAAGTCTAGTTTGGTTACGTGGAAGATTCCTTCAAGTGGCTCTACGACGATTGTTGCCATGAGAAGAATGAAGGATACCAAGATGGACCAGTTGAATGTCTTAGACTTGAATGGGCCAACTGTCAAGATGGATTGGTAAACAGACTTGACATTGTAAGCATGGAAGAGCTGAATCAAACCAAGGGTTGCAAAGGCCATAGTAAGGGCATCTGCATGAATGGCATGATTGTCACCCACATGCACTGGGTAAGCAATCGCAAGACCATAAACACTCATAACAATAGCTGCTTGGAGTACACCTTGATAGATGATAGAACTGAAAACACCACCTGAGAAGAAGCTTGCCTTGCGTCCACGTGGTTTATGATTCATGACACCAGGCTCAGCAAGTTCAACACCAAGAGCGATAGCTGGGAAGGTATCTGTTACCAAGTTAATCCACAAAAGATGAACTGGCTGTAAGACATCCCAACCAAACAAGGTTGATAGGAAGATGGTTAATACTTCAGCAGTATTGGCAGAAAGCAGGTATTGAATGGTCTTCTGAATGTTTGAGAAGACCTTACGTCCTTCTTCAACTGCAACAATGATAGTCGCAAAGTTATCATCTGCAAGAATCATGTCAGAAGCCCCCTTAGAAACCTCTGTACCAGTGATTCCCATACCGATACCGATATCGGCTGTTTTCAGAGCTGGCGCATCATTGACACCGTCACCTGTCATGGCAACGACCTTACCTTGTTTTTGCCAAGCCTTGACGATACGAACCTTGTGTTCTGGAGACACACGGGCATAAACAGAGTATTGACCAACTACTTTTTCAAAGTCTTCATCAGATAGCTCGTTGAGTTCAGCACCAGTTAAAACGTGGCCTTCGGTATCATTTGCATCGATGATTCCCAATCGTTTAGCAATGGCTTCTGCAGTGTCTTGGTGGTCACCTGTAATCATGATTGGACGAATTCCCGCTTCCTTAGCTACACGAACAGCCTCAGCAGCTTCAGGACGTTCAGGGTCAATCATCCCAATCAAACCAGTGAAGATTAAATCATTTTCAAGTTCTTCAGAAGTGAGATTTTCTGGAATGCTATCGATAATCTTATAAGCTCCTGCAAGGACACGCAAGGCTTGATGGGCCATTTCAGAGTTGTTTGTATGAATGAGGTTTGTAACCTTCTCATCAATCGGAGCAATATCTCCAGCCTTATCACGAAGAACACAACGTTTCAAAAGTTGGTCTGGCGCACCTTTGACCGCCACAAGGAAACGACCATCTATCAATGGGTGAACTGTTGACATGAGCTTACGGTCAGAGTCAAATGGCAACTCAGCTACACGAGGATATTTCTCTAAAAATCCTTTGACATCGTAGCCCTTGTCCAAGGCATATTGGATGAAGGCTGTTTCTGTTGGATCACCAATCAGGTTTCCTTCCACATCGATTTTCGTATCATTGGCCAAAACAACTGAACGAAGTAGTGGCATTTCAAGACCTAGTTCAATGTCATCAGCTGAGTCATGTAGGACTGCATCATAGAAGACTTTTTCGACTGTCATCTTGTTCATAGTCAGCGTACCAGTCTTATCAGAAGCGATGATTTCAGTTGAACCAAGTGTTTCAACTGCTGGCAACTTACGAACGATAGAGTTACGTTTTGCCAAAACTTGAGTACCAAGGGCAAGAACGATAGTCACGATAGCAGGAAGTCCTTCGGGAATGGCTGCAACGGCAAGCGCAACAGAGGTCATCAACTCACCAAGTGGATCTTTTCCTTGAATAAAGACACCTACAACAAAAGTAACAAGGGCAATGACCAAGATAGCATAGGTCAAGACCTTAGAAAGATTGTTCAAGTTTTGTTTGAGTGGTGTATCTGTCTCATCCGCATCTTGAAGCATACCAGCGATGTGACCAACCTCAGTATACATCCCTGTATTAACTACAACACCCATCCCACGACCATAGGTCACGTTAGAATTTTGGAAGGCCATGTTGACACGGTCCCCAATACCAGCATCTGCAGCAAGCTCGACTGTTAAGTCTTTTTCTACTGGAACAGACTCACCTGTAAGAGCTGCTTCTTCAATTTTAAGAGAGTTGGCTTCTAGTAAACGTAGGTCTGCAGGTACTACATCACCAGCTTCAAGGGCAACGATATCTCCAGGTACCAATTCTTTAGAGTCAATCTCCGCCATATGCCCATCACGAAGAACGCGAGCAGCTGGACTAGACATGGATTTGAGAGCTTCGATAGCTTCTTCGGCTTTTCCTTCTTGGTAAACACCAAAGGCAGCATTGATGATTACCACTGCTAAGATGATAATGGCATCTGCGATATCTTCCCCACCAGAAGTCACGACTGACAAGATTGCTGCCGCAACTAGGATGATAATCATCAAATCCTTAAATTGCTCGATGAATTTGACTAGGATTGATCGTTTCTCGCCTTCTTCGAGTTCATTGTGGCCAAATTCGGCAAGGCGCTTTTCAGCCTCACTTGATGACAAACCTTGCTCGGTCGCATCCACAGCCTTCAAGACCTCTTCAGGACTCTGAGTATAAAACGCTTGGCGTTTTTGTTCTTTTGACATGTGTCTCCTCCTTGACATTGTGTGCAAAACAGACTCTCTTTTCCTCATCGTATCTTTTCACGACAAACAAAAAGAGACCTGTTAATCATAACAAGTCTCGCTGTTTAAGATAGTGCCGGAAAGCATACTTTTTCAGTATAAAATTCGGAATGACGACACTATCACAGGTTTCTGCCAGCTACTCCCTTGAGTAGTTCTATTATACCAAATTTTGGGAAGTTTTAAAAGAGTAAAAACTACCTTATTTGAATTTTCCCTTGAAAACCAGTATAATGGTAAAATGCTATGTGACTAGAAAGGAAGTTGAATGAAGCAATCTATTTCAAATCTCAAGTTAGCTGAGCGTGGGGCCATTATCAGCATTTCGACCTACCTGCTCTTATCTGCAGCCAAATTGGCAACTGGTCACCTCCTTCATTCATCCAGTTTGGTGGCCGATGGTTTCAACAACGTGTCGGACATCATTGGAAATGTGGCCCTCTTGATTGGTATTCGAATGGCGCGCCAGCCTGCTGACCGAGACCACCGTTTTGGCCACTGGAAGATTGAAGATTTGGCTAGCTTGATCACTTCCATCATCATGTTTTATGTTGGCTTTGATGTGCTGAGGGACACCATTCAAAAGATTCTCAGCCGGGAAGAAACGGTCATTGATCCTCTGGGTGCAACCCTAGGAATCATTTCTGCAGCGATTATGTTTCTAGTTTATCTCTACAATACTCGCCTCAGTAAGAAATCCAACTCCAAGGCACTGAAGGCTGCTGCCAAGGACAATCTTTCTGACGCTGTTACCTCACTTGGTACTACCATTGCCATCCTGGCTAGCAGTTTCGATTATCCCATTGTGGATAAACTGGTTGCTATCATCATCACTTTCTTTATCTTGAAAACTGCCTATGATATCTTCATCGAGTCTTCCTTTAGCCTTTCAGATGGCTTCGACGACCGCCTGCTTGAGGAATATCAAAAGGCCATTATGGAAATTCCCAAAATTAGCAAGGTTAAATCTCAAAGAGGTCGCACCTACGGTAGCAACATTTACCTTGATATTACGCTAGAAATGAATCCTGACTTATCTGTTTTTGAGAGTCATGAAATCGCGGATCAAGTCGAGTCTATGCTGGAGGAGCGTTTTGGCGTCTTTGACACCGATGTCCATATCGAGCCAGCACCTATCCCTGAGGATGAGATTTTAGACAATGTCTATAAAAAATTGCTTATGCGTGAGCAATTGATTGACCAAGGAAATCAACTAGAAGAACTCTTGGCTGATGATTTTGTCTATATTCGCCAAAATGGAGAGCAGATGGATAAAGAGGCTTATAAAGCCGAAAAAGACTTGAATTCTGCTATCAAGGATATACAAATTACTTCTATCAGTCAGAAAACAAAACTCATCAGCTATGAGTTAGATGGTATCATCCACACCAGTATCTGGCGCCGCCACGAAACTTGGCAAAATATCTTTCATCAAGAAACTAAAAAAGAATAGAGAAATCCTGTCATGAGACGGGATTTTTCTATTCTTCTAGCCATCAAATTCACTTAGGTATTCATAGCGTTCGTATTTTTCAAGGAGTGCTTCGTTTTTCTCATCCAATTCTTTTTGGAGAGTAGCCAGCTTACCAAAGTCAGAGCCGTTGGCCTGCATCTCCTCTTCAATAGCAGCGATACGATTTTCCAAGGCTTCAATATCACCTTCAATACTTGCCCACTCCTGCTTTTCTTGGTAGGTCATGCGTTTCTTGTCTTCTCTGACTTTGACGACTTTCTCCTTTTCGGACTTTTGCACTTGATTGGCCATATCTGCTTCAAAGGCTTTTTCATCAAGATAGTCCGTGTAATGACCAAAGAAAGGACGAATCTTGCCATCTTCAAAAGCCAGAATCTTAGTCGCTACCTTATCCAAGAAATAGCGGTCATGGCTAACTGTCAAAACAGGACCCGCAAATCCTTGCAAGAAATTCTCCAAAACTGTCAAGGTTGCAATATCCAGATCATTGGTTGGCTCGTCCAAGAGAAGAACATTTGGTTTTTCCAAGAGCAATTTGAGGAGATAAAGACGTTTTTTCTCGCCGCCAGACAACTTCTCAATCAAGGTTCCATGCGTCGAACGTGGGAAAAGAAACTGCTCCAGTAATTCTGCAATAGAAGTCGTAGAACCACCGCTGGTCTTGACCTCTTCTGCTACTTCCTGCAAGTAATTGATAACACGCTTGCTTTCATCCAAGCCCTCAATTTGCTGAGAGAAATAGGCGATGCGAACAGTTTCCCCAATCACAACTTGTCCTTGAGTTGGCTCAAGACTTCCTGCAATCAAGTTGAGCAGGGTTGATTTTCCAACACCGTTGTCCCCAACGATTCCAATACGATCTTTAGCCTGCACCAAAAGATTAAAATCTTGCAAAATGGGCTTATTTTCATAGGCGAAGGAAACATCCTGAAACTCGATGACTTTCTTCCCGATCCGACTGGTTTCAAAGTTCATGGTCAAGTCTGTCTCCGCAGCACCACCTGAAACTTCTTTCTTCAGGTCATGGAAACGATTGATACGAGCCTGCTGCTTGGTAGCACGCGCCTGCGGTTGCCTGCGCATCCATGCCAATTCTTGCTTATAGAGTTGTTCCTTTTTGTGGTGAAGAGCTGCATCGCGCTCATCCTGTTCCGCCTTTAGGCGAACATAGTCCTGATAATTCCCCTGATATTCGGTCAAGCCAGCTCGGTCCAACTCGAAAATCCGTGTTGACAAAGCGTCCAAGAAATAACGATCGTGGGTGATAAAAAGGACGGTTTTCTTGGAATTTTTCAAAAAGAGGGTCAGCCACTCAATAGTCGCAATGTCCAGATGGTTGGTCGGCTCGTCTAGAAGCAAGAGGTCGTGGTTGCCAAGTAAAACTTGCGCCAACTGAACCCGTCTTCTTAGACCACCTGACAATTCTCCAACTGGAATAGATAAATCCTGAATACCTAGCTTGCTAAGAACCGTCTTGACCTGACTCTCAATTTCCCAAGCTTGGAGAGAGTCCATTTCTGCCATGACACGTTCCAAACGCGCCTGCTTGTCCTCACTATAGTTGAGCATGAGGAGTTCATACTCACGAATGAGTTGGATTTCCTTGAGGTCGCTGGATAGGACTGTATCCAAGACCGTCTTGTTATCATCAAAATCAGGATCCTGAGTCAAATAACCAATCTGGTAATCATTTTTAGCTGAAAAAGGACTGACATCCCCATCAAAGCCAGAAACACCAGAAAGGACATCCAAAAGGGTAGTCTTGCCCGTTCCATTGACACCAATCAAACCGATTCTGTCTAGGTCATGGATGATAAAGGAAATATCCTTAAAAACAGTCTTGTCACCGACGGATTTAGTTAGTTTTTCAACGATAAAATCACTCATTTTTTCTCCCTCAGATAAGCATGGATGGCTTGACGGTCATTTTCCAATTCTCCATCGACAATGGCATATTCAATCTCTGTTAAAATCTCTCCCAAATCTGGACCTGGTTGATAGCCATATTCCTTGATCAAAATACCACCATTAATCTGAATTTCTTTCTTGTCATGAATGGTCAAGCTCTGGTAGGTTTCTGTGATGGCTTGCGGGTTAACTTCTTTTCCTTGAGCCTGACGAAGATTTTCAGCTTGTAAAAGCAAAGCCAAGTCAAAGCGATAACAATCGCGCTTGCTCAATTCTCCCTTTTCACGCAAGACCAAAATAGTCAGTAAATCCTGTACCTGCTTGGCAAACTGACGTGAGGTCTTCCAAGCCTTCAAAAAGGGCTGCGCATTTTCAATCTCCAAAGCCCACAGTAGAGCCGCCCAGGCTTGCTCTGAAGATTCAAAGGTGAAATTAGCCTCCAAATCAAACAGTCTGTTGAGCTTGTCTTGGCTAGATGCCATATCAGGGAGATAGTCATAAGCTTGACTCTCAATCATGGAAGCCAAGCCCCTTCTCCAAAATGGAGCCAACAAGAGTTTATCAAACTCAACAAAAGTACGTTCTACAGAAATTTTCTCCAAAAGTGGCGTCAAGGTCTTCATAGCTTTAAAGGTTTCTGGCTCAAGTTCGAAGCCAAGACTGGCCTGAAAACGGAAGCCACGCATAATACGCAAAGCATCTTCGTTGAAACGCTCACTAGCCACTCCAACTGCTCGCAAAACTTGCTTTTCCAAATCTTCTAAACCATGGAACAAGTCAATGATTTCCCCTGTCTCGTCCAAGGCAAAGGCGTTGACTGTGAAATCACGGCGTTTGAGGTCTTCTTCTAGCGAACGAACAAAGGAAACCGCACTGGGTCTGCGATAGTCCACATAGACATCTTCTGTCCGAAAGGTGGTTACCTCATACTCCTCATCCCCATCTAAAACCAAGACGGTTCCATGCTCGATTCCGATATCGGCTGTTCGCGGAAAAATCTGCTTGGTCTCCTCTGGATAGGAAGAAGTCGCAATATCCACATCGTGGATGGGACGATTGAGAAGGGCATCTCGAACAGAACCCCCAACAAAATAGGCCTCAAAACCTGCTTCTTTAATTTTTTCTAATACTGGTAAAGCCTTCTGAAATTCAGAAGGCATTTGCGTTAATCTCATAATAAGTGTTCTAATCCATAGACAAGCTCATGACGCTTGACAACTTCTTTAATTCCCAAATTCACCCCTGTCATGAAGGAGCTGCGATCATAGGAGTCATGACGGAGGGTCAATCCTTCTCCCTGATTGCCAAAGATGACTTCCTGATGGGCTACCAAGCCTGGTAAACGAACTGAGTGAATCCGCATGCCATCAAAGTCAGCACCACGGGCACCTGCAATCAATTCTTCCTCATCAGGCGCACCTTGCTGGATAGACTCTCGAACCTCTGCCATCAGCTCAGCTGTTTTAATGGCTGTTCCACTCGGAGAATCCTTTTTCTTGTCATGATGGAGCTCGATAATCTCCACATTTGGGAAATATTTGGCAGCCTGCGTCGCAAACTGCATAAGTAAGACAGCACCCAAGGCAAAGTTAGGGGCGATCAAGCCACCCAAATCTTGAGCACGAGAAAATGCTTTTAGCTCTGCAATTTCTTCACTTGTGAAACCTGTTGTTCCAACTACTGGAGCAAAGCCATTTTCAAGAGCAAAACGTGTATTTTCGTAGGCAACAGTTGGAGTAGTAAAATCTACCCAGACATCTGCTTCAAAACCTGCTAAATCAGCCTTATCCTTGAAAACAGGAATACCCTGCCATTCTGACTCAGACTCAAAAGGATCCAAAACTGCTACCAAGTCCAAGTCTGGATCAGCCAAGACCATCTGACAAGCAGCTTGGCCCATCTTTCCCTTAAAACCAGCAATAATTACTCGAATACTCATCTCTACTCCTGTCTAAGATACAAAGGACCTTAGCTGCCCATGAAAAATAGGGAATGGCGCTGACTTTCCACGAAAGGCAAGACAGGCATCTTTTTTCAAGAGGCAGGTAGTCCGTGTTCAATTGCTAAGATACAAGCCATCTTAACTAGTCTAGAAGTGCCAACTAAATCACTGGAATATAACCCAGAGCAATGCTTCCTGATCCTAGGTGTGTCCCAATGACACTACCAAATGTAGCTAGTGAAATATCCGTACCCACTCCAGATTCAAGCAAGTGTTGACGCAATTCCTCAGCCTTTTCGGGAGCATTCCCGTGAATGACAATGATACGGTATTGGCCTGAAGCTGTTGTTTCCTTGATAATCTCAATTAAGCGCTTGGTTGCTTTCTTTTCAGTACGAACTTTTTCGTAAACCTCAATCACACCTTGGTCGTTGAAATAAAGGATTGGCTTAATGCTAAGCAAATTGCCCAAAATGGCAGCCCCATTTGAAAGGCGTCCACCTTTAACCAAATGATCCAAATCATCTACCATGATAAAGGCTGACGTACGGCTAATTTGAATGGCTAGCTTATCCTGAATGCTGGCAAAATCATCGCCCTGGTCACGCCAATTAAAGACGCTTTCAACCATGATACCCAGAGGAGCACTTGTAATCAAAGTGTCTGGAAAAGCAATGGTTAAGCCCTCATATTCATCTATCATATACTGGATATTTTGGTAAAAACCTGAAATTCCAGAAGATAGGAAAAGCCCCAAGGCATGGGTATAGCCTTGTTCTTTGAGCGAAGTTAATATTTCATCTAACTTAGCAATACTTGGTTGACTAGTCTTAGGCAATTCAGAAGCCTGAGCCATTTTTTGGTAAAATTCCTCAGCAGTCAGATTGATGCCTTCGACATACTCCTCACCATCAATATTGACAGGAATATCCAAGACAAATAAATCTTCTCTTTGCAAGGTCTCTGCACTGAGATAAGCAGAGGAATCTGTGATAACAGCTAGTTTCATATTAGAACTCCAAATTGATTCCTGGTAAGTCTAATGCAATTTCAGTTACTTCGTAAGTCAAACGGTTGAGCATGTTCAAACATGGACGAGCCAAAGTTTCCACCTCTTCTTGGTTCAATTCACTTGGCTCGTTAACAATACGACCATCGATATGGTTCACTTGTGAAATGGTTCCACTAATGACAAATTTATCAAATACAATCATAAAGCTCAAGATGACAATCAAGGAAGTCACTTGATTTTCTTGGTCATGTTGAATCAATTGGAAGTTCACATCCACCTTAGTTTCAGGAGCTCCATTTTCATTTTCCCATTCAAAATTACGCGCATCAAAATGATACTGACTAACAAATTCTTGTTCACGTTTAAGATTCATGTCTTTCTCCCTCGGCTACAATATTATAAGCTATTGTACCATAATTTTTTATTTTCATCTAGTTTTCTCGGATTTAGTCAATCCCGATTTCAGCTCGCACTACGTCAGCGATGGTATCAACATAGTAGTCCACTTCTTCTGTTGTAGGCGCTTCTGCCATAACACGTAAGAGGGGCTCTGTTCCACTTGGACGAACAAGGATACGGCCATTCCCTGCCATTTCAGCTTCCATCTGCTCGATAATAGCTTTGATAGCTGGCACTTCCATAGCCTTTTCCTTCATGGCATTTTCCACTCGGATATTGACTAATTTTTGTGGATAGATGGTTACTTCTGCTGCCAACTCTGACAAGCTCTTACCAGTTTCCTTCATGATTTTTGTCAATTGGACAGCTGATAATTGACCATCACCAGTTGTATTGTAATCCATCAAGATGACGTGACCAGACTGTTCACCACCAAGATTGTAGCCTGATTTTCTCATTTCTTCAACAACGTAGCGGTCGCCGACTGCAGTAACTGCCTTATTAATACCTTCGCGGTCCAAGGCCTTGTGGAAACCAAGGTTAGACATCACGGTTGTCACAATTGTATTTTGGGCCAATTGTCCTTTTTCAGAAAGGTATTTCCCGATAATGAACATAATCTTGTCACCATCGACGATGTCGCCATTTTCATCAACAGCAATCAAGCGGTCACTGTCTCCATCAAAGGCCAAACCGATAGCTGACCCGCTTTCTTTGACCACTTCTTGAAGGGCTTCTGGGTGTGTTGAACCGACATTAAGGTTGATGTTAAGACCGTCTGGTGTTTCCCCTATAATAGTCAATTGAGCTCCAAGGTCTGCAAAGATTTGACGGGCACTTGTAGATGCTGCACCATTGGCTGTGTCCAAGGCAACCTTCATTCCTTCAAGAGGAGTTCCAGTTGAAACAAGGTATCCTTCATACTTACGCAAACCTTCTGGATAATCTACCAAGGTTCCCAAGCCTTCTGCACTTGGACGAGGAAGAGTGTCTTCCTCAGCATCTAGCAAGGCTTCAATTTCTGCTTCTTTTTCGTCATCTAGTTTGAAGCCATCCCCACCAAAGAACTTGATTCCATTATCAAGGGCTGGATTATGACTAGCAGAAATCATGACACCTGCACTTGCTCCCTCTGTTTTGACCAAGTAAGCTACTGCTGGCGTCGCAAGAACACCGAGTTTATAAACGTGAATCCCTACTGAAAGGAGACCTGCCACCAAGGCTGATTCTAGCATTTCCCCTGAAATACGTGTGTCACGTCCTACAAAGACTTTCGGTGCTTCCGTTTCATGTTGACTAAGAACATAGCCTCCAAAACGTCCTAGTTTAAAGGCCAATTCTGGTGTTAGTTCTACATTAGCTTCTCCACGGACTCCATCAGTCCCAAAATATTTACCCATTTTTATAAAATCCTTTTCCTATTTTTAATTCGTTTTTGAACTAGTTGTTTTCGTTGACGAAGATGTCTCCGATGAACTACTTGTACTTGAATTTGATGTGCTTGAACTTGGTGCCACAGGCTTTGTAGTGACCTTCATGGTTGTGTCAAACGGAGTGATAACTACTGGTAAGACAACACCATTGCGGTCGATTGCCTGCAAAGGTACCGAACCACTGTAATTACCTGTAATCCGTTCGCTGGTTGGTAAAAGCGCAATAACTTTATCAATCTTAGCTAATGTTTCCTGGTCAGTTGTGACCGAAACTCGTTCATTTGACACAGTTACACTATCAAGTTGTAGCTTGGGATCAATCTGGCTTTGGTCAACTTGTGGCACAACAATCATTCCATCTCGCTTAACCTTCTTCCCAACTTTCACTGTAATCTTTTGAGGCGTTGCCACAGCGGTCAATCCACTAGGAAGATTTTCAATGTTCAAAGGAACTTCAATCGTTCCAATACTAGCATCTGTCAAATCCGCTGTCACCTTAAACTTACGAGTACTTTCCTGCATTTCACTGGCCAAGGTCACACGATTGGCACCTGTCAACACAACTGAAACTTCTGATGCAAATCCGCTAATGAAATACTGGCCATTATCATAGTGAATATCGATGGGAACATTTGCTATCGTATTGGTGTAGGTCTCCGATTTGACCTGCCTTGTGGTATTACTATTTTGAAAGTTGGTCGACGTTGCATAAATGAATAAGACACAAGCAAAAAAGAGAGATGAAATGATATATAGACTATTTTTTCTCATATTTCCAACCTCCTAGCAAACGGTCCTTGAAACTGGCTTTTTCCTCAACAGCTGGCAAAAGAATTGTTCGTAGCTCTGCTTCAAATTCTTCAATCGTCAAATCATGCTTGAAGACCCCGTTGTAGGTAATAGAAATACCACCTGTTTCCTCTGAGACAATGAAGGTCAAGGCATCAGACACTTCTGATAAACCGATAGCCGCCCGGTGTCTGGTCCCAAATTCCTTGGAAATCCCTGTACTTTCTGTCAAAGGCAGATAGGCAGAGGTGACTGCAATCCGATTTCCTCTGATAATCACAGCACCATCATGTAGAGGAGTGTTGGGAATAAAAATATTGATGAGGAGTTCTGCCGAAATTTTGGCATCCAAGGGAATTCCTGTCGCAATATATTCTTGCAAGGTTCGAACCCGTTGAATGGCAACCAGAGCACCTATCTTACGAGGACTCATGTATTCAACTGACTTGACAAAGGCACGAATCATTTGCTCTTCTGCACTTATTTGAGTAGTAGAAAAGAAATCTATCGCCCTTCCCAAGCGTTCCAAACCAGTTCGAATTTCTGGAGAGAAGATAACAACCACAGCAATGACTCCATAAGTGATAATCTGATTAATCAACCAAGAAATCGTGGTTAAACCAAGGATATTGGCCACAACCTGGGCTAATACAAAAATCAAGACCCCCCGCACCAAAATCATAATCTTGGTCCCAGCTATCGCTTTTGTAAAACGATACAAAACATAGGTCACAATCAAAATATCAAACAGATTGATGGCAATACTCCAAGGACTAGAAAACAAGCTAGTCCAATATTGCAAGTTGGATAATTGTTGAAAGTTCATCTGCTGTCTCCTCTCTGTCCAAACACGTTCCTTTCTATTATACCATTTTTCTGGCATTTTTTTCCCTATCCTACTTCATTTTAAATTAAAGAAAAAATATGATAAAATAAACTGATACTCAATGAAAATCAAAGAGCAAACTAGGAAGCTAGCCGCAGGTTGCTCAAAACAGTGTTTTGAGGTTGTGGATAGAACTGACGAAGTCAGTAACCATAGCTACGGTAAGGCGACGCTGACGTGGTTTGAATTTGATTTTCGAAAAGTATGACTAGAAAAAACAAAGGAGAAACCATGTCTCAACTCTATGATATTACCATTGTAGGTGGTGGTCCCGTCGGGCTTTTTGCAGCCTTCTATGCCCACCTACGCCAAGCCAAGGTTCAAATCATCGACTCTCTTCCACAACTAGGTGGACAACCTGCTATTCTCTACCCTGAAAAGGAAATCCTAGACGTACCAGGTTTCCCAAATTTGACTGGCGAAGAGTTGACCAACCGCTTGATTGAACAACTAAACGGCTTTGATACCCCTATTCATCTCAATGAAACGGTTCTTGAGATTGAAAAACAAGAAGAAGGATTTGCCATTACAACTTCTAAAGGTAGTCACCTGACTAAAACAGTTATCATCGCTATGGGTGGCGGTGCCTTTAAACCACGTCCGTTGGAACTAGAAGGCGTTGAGGGCTATGAAAATATCCACTACCACGTTTCCAACATTCAGCAATATGCTGGTAAGAAAGTGACGATTCTTGGTGGGGGAGACTCAGCTGTGGATTGGGCTCTGGCTTTTGAGAAAATTGCACCAACTACCCTTGTCCACCGCAGAGATAATTTTCGTGCCTTGGAACATAGTGTCCAAGCCTTGCAAGAATCATCTGTAACCATCAAGACACCATTCGTCCCTAGCCAACTACTTGGAGATGGAAAAACGCTCGATAAACTTGAAATCACAAAAGTCAAATCTGATGAAACAGAAACGATTGACCTAGACTACCTCTTTGTCAACTATGGCTTCAAATCTTCTGTCGGTAACCTTAAAAACTGGGGTCTCGACCTCAATCGTCACAAGATTATTGTCAACAGCAAACAAGAATCTAGCCAAGCAGGTATCTATGCTATCGGTGACTGCTGCTACTATGACGGAAAAATTGACTTGATTGCGACAGGTCTCGGAGAAGCTCCAACTGCTGTCAATAATGCTATCAACTACATCGACCCTGAGCAAAAAGTACAACCAAAACACTCTACTAGTTTATAAAAAAGAACCACGAGTCACATAGGATTCGTGGTTTTATAGTTCATCTACAATCTTGTTAGCTCATATCTTTCCCTTTTTTAGCAAAAATAAAAATGCTTATCAAACTGATAAAACATGTGATATAATAGGAACGGCACTAACAATACGCCTTGGAAAAGGAGGTATTACAGATGCTAGAACTTCTCAAAATAGTACTTATCGCAGTCATCGAGAGTATTATCTCATGGCTGGTGACTCGTTGGTTAGACGATTACTTCGACAAGTAACCTTCATGGTTAGTGCTATCTAACCATGAAAAAATCCCCTCGGTATTGCAGTACCGAGGGGATTTCTGTTAGCACTAAAATGCTAGAACTTCTCAATTCCCCTTTATTATCTCACATACTCTATTTAGTTGTCAAGAAACAGGTTGATATTTTGTAAGTTAGCGATATCAGGCCATTAGAAAAATAGAATCAGCCAATCACACTGATAATTCAAGGGGTTGCTTTATATCGTTATAATTCTTCCGCTATCTTATTGATTTTTCTAAGTCTGTGGTTGACACCACTTTTGCTCAGAGGGGTGCTGAGGCTATCTGCTAACTGCTGAATAGAATAGTCTGGGTGTTGAATCCGCAACTGCGCTACCTCCTGCAAATCTACTGGCAGATTTTCTAAGCCCATGATATCTTTGATTTTACTGATATTGTTGATGGTCTTCATGCTGGCAGAAACTGTTCGAGCAATATTGGCTGTCTCGGCATTATTAGCTCGATTGAGATCGTTACGAGTTTCTCGCAAAATCTTAACTCGCTCAAAATCGTCACGCGCCTGCATAGCTCCGATTACTATCAAGAAGTCCATAATGTCTTCAGCTCGCTGGAGATAGGTCACAGCTCCCTTCTTGCGCTCAAGCACCTTGGCATCCAGTAAAAATTGCTGTAGAAGGGAGGCAATCCCTTGCGCGTGGTCCAAATAAACAGAACTGATTTCCAACTGGTACTTGCCTGACTCAGGGTCACGAATGCTCCCATTTGCTAAGAAGGCACCACAAAGATAGGCACGGCCTGCTTCCTCGTCTGATAAAATCGCCCCATCAATACCTGTTTCCAGACCAAAAAAGGAGTCTGCCAAGTGCAAATCACTCAGCAGGTCCTGCACCTTTTCATCTGTAAAAACGGTATAGACCCGATTCTTGCGAAGATTGCTCCGTTGGTGGTGGCGAATTTCCGATTTGATTTCATAGAAATGGAGAAAGGACTCATAGAGGTGACGAGCCAGTTTGGCATTTTCTGTCACGACAGACAAGGTCAGGCCCGAGGTCGAGAGACCGATGCTACCAGACATTTTGATAATAGCTGATAATTCATGCCGGCTCAGATGGTGCTGACCTAGGATTTCTTCTTTTACTGCTACTGTAAAACTCATTTTCTCACCTGTATAATCCGCATCAATTCGTCCACAAGCAAATCCCCATCGTGAAAGGCACCCCCATTTTCCAAACGAAGGAAGTTGGATGAAATCACACGAGGGACCTGTTTGCAAAGACCAGAAAAATCATGTTCCACCTGCACCAAGTATTCATCAAACCGGTTGGAATTCATGTATTCCTGAGGCACTTTTTCGATATTCACCAAGACAGTGTCGATAAAAGGTCGGCCAAGGTGACGATGCAAGACTCCCACGTGGTCGCTATCTGTAAAATGTTCTGTCTCCCCACGTTGGGTCATGATATTGCAGACATAGGCGATTTCTGCCTTGGTTTCCAAAAGCGCCTGCCCGATTTCCTTAATAACGATATTAGGTAAAATCGAGGTAAAGAGGGAACCAGGTCCAAGGACAATCATGTCACTTTCAAGAATGGTCTGCACTACTCGACGGCTGGCCAGAGGCGTATCATCGTTGAGGGTATTGGTTACATAGACATGGTCAATCATGTCTGGATGGTCTGCAATATGGCTCTCTCCAGCCACCTCTGTCCCATCCTGAAAGACTGCGTGCAGGGTCAAAGGATGGTCACTGGAAGGATAAATCTTCCCTGTTGTATGGAAAAATTTGCTCAATAACTGCATGGCATTATAGGTCGAACCCTGCATTTCTGACAGACCAGCAATGATGAGATTACCCAATGGATGGCCAGCAAAGGCTCCCGCATTCTCAGAAAAGCGATACTGAAAGACTTTCTCATAAAACTTAGGCATATCTGACATGGCTACCAGGACATTACGAAGATCACCTGGCGGTGTCAATTGTTGCATA
Source organism: Streptococcus sp. k-163 (assembly GCF_013277555.1). Classification (GTDB taxonomy): domain Bacteria; phylum Bacillota; class Bacilli; order Lactobacillales; family Streptococcaceae; genus Streptococcus. The sequence continues at coordinate 43,649 of NZ_VMND01000021.1, forward strand.
TTTTTTCGGAGTTCACCTGATGAACCACCATCATCTGCCACCGTTACAATAGCAGCGATTTCCACATCTTTTTCACGCAGACTTTTAAGAATGACGGGGATCCCAGTCCCTCCACCAATCACCGTTATCTTTGGTTTTCTCATGAACGGTTTACCGTTTCCTTTCTTCGGTCTTTGTCGCGATGCCCTTCATTAACAGACCAAGTCTTGGATAAGTCCTGCGCCAAGCGTTTGGCAAAAGCCACACTACGGTGTTGTCCACCCGTACAACCCATGGCAATGGTCAAAACGGACTTCCCTTCCTTTTGGTAACTTGGCAAAATCGGCTCAATCAAGGCCAATAAATGCTTATAAAAATCTTCTGACTCAGGATGATTCATAACATAGTCATAAACTGGTTCATCCACACCCGTTTGATTACGCAGTTCTGGTAGGTAGTAGGGATTTGGCAAGAAACGGACATCAAAGACCAAGTCTGCATCAATCGGGATTCCATATTTAAAGCCAAAAGACATGACCTCGATACGGAAAGACTGGGCTTGTTCTTGGTCTGAAAACTGCTCTGCAATGGTTTTACGCAACTCACGCGGAGTAAGTTCAGTCGTATCCACCACATTTTGGCTCATATTTTTCAAAGGCGCTAAGAGTTCACGTTCCAGCTTGATTCCATCCAAAATCCGTCCATCTGCAGCTAGAGGGTGGCTTCGTCTAGTTTCCTTGTAACGAGCAACCAATTCTTTATCAGCTGCATCCAAAAAGAGAATTTTAAAGTCTAGTTCTTCCTTGTTTTCCAACTCATCCAAAACAGCTTGAATCTCTGAGAAGAAAGAACGGCTACGCATATCTACTACCAAAGCCAACTTATGGTCGTCTTCCTTTGTTTCCACCAACTGCAAAAACTTAGGCAAGAGAGCTGGTGGCATATTATCAATAGTGAAATATCCCAGGTCCTCAAAAGACTGAATGGCAACAGTTTTGCCTGCCCCACTCATTCCTGTCACAATCACCAAGTGAAGTTGTTTCTTTGTCATCTTTTTCTCCTTATATCAAAAGAAGTTTGGCAACACCAAACTTCAACTAGCTTATCCAATCTCTGCGATGACTTCGATTTCGACTTTTACATCACGAGGAAGACGAGCTACCTCCACAGCTGAACGAGCTGGAAATTCCTCTTTAAAGGCCGTTTGGTAAACCTCGTTAAAAGGAACAAAGTCGTTCATATCGCTCAAGAAACAAGTTGTTTTGACAACATGGTCAAAGTCAGTTCCTGCTTCTGCTAAAATAGCACCGATGTTTTTCAAGACTTGTTCTGTCTGTTCTTGGATCGTTTCTCCAACGATTTCCCCAGTTTCAGGAGATAAGGGAACTTGACCACTAGCAAACAAAAGATTGCCAACGATTTTTCCTTGAACATAAGGCCCGATAGCCTTTGGAGCTTTGTCTGTATGAATTGTTTTTGCCATTTCTTTTCCTCACAATTTTTCTAAGATTGCATCCCAAGTCTCATCCATCCCTGCCTTGCTGACAGATGAAAAGAGGATAAAGTCGTCACTTGGGTCAAAGTTTAATTTCTTTTTGATTGCTGATTCGTGCTTGTTCCATTTACCACGAGGAATCTTGTCCGCCTTGGTCGCAACGATGATGACCGGAATCTCATAGTACTTGAGAAATTCGTACATCTGCACATCATCTGCTGATGGATCATGACGAAGGTCAACGAGACTAACCACTGCTCGAAGATTTTCTCGAGTGGTTAAGTACTCCTCAATCATGCGCCCCCACTTTTCACGTTCCTTTTTGGAAACGCGGGCATAGCCATAACCAGGCACATCCACAAAGCGCATCTTGTCGTCGATATTAAAGAAGTTAAGAAGCTGGGTTTTACCAGGTTTACCTGATGTACGAGCCAGATTCTTACGGTTCAGCATGGTATTGATAAAGCTGGATTTACCAACATTGGAACGCCCTGCAAGAGCGATCTCTGGCAGTTCATCCTGCGGATAGTGGGATTTATTCGCCGCACTGAGCAAGATTTCAGCATTGTGTGTATTCAGTTCCATAGTCACCTCTAGGCTGTTTCTAGGATTGGTTTATCCGTTCCATCGACAGCTTCTTTAGTGATTCGGACCAATTTCACATTTTCCTGACTCGGTACTTCAAACATAACGTCCAGCATGGTTTCTTCGATGATCGAGCGAAGACCACGCGCCCCAGTCTTCCGTTCGATGGCCTTATTGGCAATTTCCTGAAGGGCTTCATCGTCAAATTCCAACTCGACATCATCATAAGAAAGCAAGGTTTGGTATTGTTTCACCAAGGCATTTCTTGGTTCTTTCAAGATGCGAACCAAGTCATCAACCGTCAATTGCTCAAGAGCTGCAAAGACAGGCAAGCGTCCAATCAACTCAGGGATAATACCGAATTTTTGAATATCTTCTGCGATGATTTCTTGCATGTAAGAGCTATTTTCATCAATCGCCTTGTTATTTTGACCAAAACCGATAACCTTTTCACCCAGACGTTGTTTGACGATTTCTTCAATACCATCAAAGGCACCACCCACGATGAAGAGGATATTTTTCGTATCAACTTGAATCATCTCTTGTTGCGGATGCTTGCGTCCACCTTGAGGTGGCACACTTGCAACTGTTCCCTCGATAATCTTGAGAAGAGCTTGTTGCACCCCTTCACCAGAAACATCACGTGTGATAGACACATTTTCACTCTTTTTGGCAATCTTGTCAATTTCATCCACATAGATAATGCCACGCTCTGCACGTTCAATGTTAAAGTCAGCAGCCTGCAAGAGTTTGAGGAGGATATTTTCCACGTCCTCACCCACATAACCAGCCTCAGTAAGAGCTGTCGCATCTGCGATTGCAAAAGGCACATTCAAGCTCTTAGCCAAGGTCTGAGCAAGGAAAGTTTTTCCTGAACCAGTTGGGCCAATCATCAAGATGTTTGACTTCTGCAAATCCACATCTTCTGACTCTTCACGCGTATCGTGGAAATTGATGCGTTTGTAGTGGTTGTAAACCGCCACTGCCAAGGCACGCTTGGCACGATCTTGACCGATTACATAGTGGTTCAAGATATGGAGAAGTTCGATTGGTTTTGGAACTTCTGACAAGTCTGCCAAGACTTCCTCAGCCAACTCCTCCCGAATGATTTCCTGGGCCAACTCCACACATTCATTACAGATAAAGGCGTTGTTGCCTGCGATTATTTTTTGTACTTCTTCTTGGCTTTTGCCACAAAATGAGCAATAAACCATCATATCATTATTCCTAGTTGTAGGCATGATTTCCTTCCGTTCTATTCTATACTATCATTCTATCTAAAATAAGGTCATGTAAAAGGCATGAACACTATTGACCAAATTGGTAAAGGCATTTAACCAGAGCAGGACAGAAAGTCCATAACGCTTTTTACGAAAAGCCTGTGCTCCTGCAAGCAAGCAGACCAAACACAGCATGGCTGTGAAAAAACCAAATATACTACGTTCCATTAGACTTCCTTTCTCTTGCGGTATTGGATGGTAAAATCATAAGGATTTTTCTCATCTTTGCTATAAAATTTGCTTGAAACTGTCTCAAAAAGAGACAGATCAAACTCTTCAGGGAAATAGGTATCTCCCTCCACCCGAGCATGAATTTGAGTCACAATCACTTCGTCAAGGTAGGGTTCAAAAGCCTGAAAAATTTGCTTCCCACCGATAATATAGAGATTCTTTTCTTGACTCTGATACCAGTCGAGAACAGACCGGACATCCTGAAAAGTAGCAACCCCGTCTATCTTTTCTGCAAAATTACGAGTCAAAATCAGTGTCTCCCGTTTTGGAAGCAAGCGACGCCCCATTCCATCAAAGGTCACACGCCCCATCAAGATAGCATGATTAAGAGTTGTTTCTTTGAAGTGTTGCAGTTCTGCTGGCAAATACCATGGCAGACGATTGTCCTTACCAATCACACCCTCTTCATCCTGGGCCCAAATAGCTACGATTTTCTTATTCATGCTTCCATCCTTTTCACTGATAGTACTATTTTATCAAAAAACTCAAAAAAAGACTGGTTTGGAATAGCTTACAGAATAGAAAAAATCTGTAAGAAATTTCCTACAGATTTATATATTTTCTATTGTTTCTTACAAACCAGGTGCTTGTCCTAATTCTGCCGCAAGCATCCAGACTGTTTTTTCAAGGTCAGCCTTAGCTCCAACAAAGATATCATTGGTTACATCATCGCCTTCTTTATCTGTCACATCCAAAGCTTCTTGGAAAAGCGTGATGAGGTAACGATAAATTTCAAGGACACGTTCCAAACTTTCTTCTACATTGCGGAACTCTCCAACTTCTTCTTCGATTTCACTGTTTTGAAGGAACTCTGTCAATGTAGAGAATGGGCTACCTCCGAGTGTAATCAATCGTTCGCTGATTTCATCTAAATGACCATCAAGAGCATCCATGTACTCATCCATTTTTGGATGCCATACAAGAAATCCACGACCACGCATGTACCAGTGTACTTGGTGCAAAGCCACGTGGGCCACGTATAAATCAGCAACAGCTTGGTTCAATACTTCCTTTGTTTTTGCCAATGCTACTGGCGCTGTTTTTGTTAATGATGCTACATCTTTTACTGCTTCTTTTTTCAATTCTACCATTTTCTTTACCTCGTTCATTATTTTTTGCAACCACTTCTTAATGATTACTATCTTAGTATACCACTAAGAAAAACCAATAGCAAGTCAAATGACCCACATGAGAAAAGTTGCAATAGACTGATAATTTAAGAATTTTTTAGAGAATATTAGAGTCAATTTCATGTCTATTTACTTTAATAAAGAAAAGAAAAAGAACATACAAACTTCTAGCAAACTGAATAAGAATTATTAAATTGTACAGTCTATTATTGAACTACGATATTTCTTAAATAGACTGTCAACAAAAAATCTATTTTTATTTTATAGAAACTTAAAAGTAGGGGAAGTGTCTTCAACTACGACATTATCATCTTGATCAGCATCTTATACTCAACGAAAATCGAAAATCAAAGAGTAAACTAGGAAACTAGCCGAAGGCTGCTCAAAGTACATCTTTGAGGTTGCAGATAAAACTGACGTAGTCAGCTCAAAACACTGTTTTGAGGTTGTGGATAGAACTGACGAAGCCAGTAACCATACACACGTCAAGGCGACGTTAACGTGGTTTGAAAAGATTTTTGGAGAGTATTGACTCAGGAAACGAATACTAACAAAGTGTTAAACAACACAAGAACGACCTTGCCCCTCTTGAAATGAGGAACAAGGCCGTTACTTAATCTTTTTTTATTTCATCGTTCACTTGATAAAAAACTGTTTTCTTCTAGAGATTTCATTTTTAGGAAACTTTTTAGCTAATGCTTTTTCTCATCAGTCATTCCATGGCGCTCTTATCCATCACAGTCTCGATAAATATCAGATACTCATCACTTAAAAACTGAGAAAACTACCATAAAATTTAATTGAAGAAACATAAGATTCCTTATTTCTGAAATATAGACTGTCTGAAATCATCTGTCTCACGAAGATAAGCATTATATATCTTCTTCTTGAGCAGGTTGACCCAGCTAGCATCAACGCGGCTGGTAGCATTGGTAATGTTACCTACATCCTCTGCTACTGCTTCATCCATCAGTTTCTGCATCTGTGCGTAAGAACGAATAGTTACTTTCTTAGTACTATTTGGATTTCTAAGTTCGTACTCAATAGTGATTGGCTTAAGCTTTGTCAGCTGATCAATTCGTTCCTTATACATGGCCTTCTTGAAAGCTACCCAAGAGTCATATTCGCCCTTAAATACATTTTCCAAAACTTTTTGGTCTGTCACTAGACCTACATCCCTTCCAGACCATCCGTCCCACGTTTTCTTACCTTCATCAAAGGCTTCCTTAGAGTACTTACCAGAAGCATAAGGAACAAATCCTTCATGATATCCCTTGGCAGCCAGTAACTCATAAGCCGTACGTCGGAACATAACATCCCCTGGAGCTCCTTTAGGATTGCTCAAGGCTGAGTAGATTGGTGAGAAGAGGCTAAGACTGAGGTAGCCATTCCGTCCATATTTACCACTATCCCTGTTCTCTCGACGCGTAATCACATCATTCTCAATCAAAGAGTAGAAACTAGTTAGCTGCTTAATTTCCTCTGCAGTGAAGGTTCGTGTCTGGTTACCAGCATGGGTTTCCTTACCATACTTATCTGTAATGTAGTAATTTTCCATCTTTCTGAACCACTGAAGCTTAGCATCATCACTCTGCTTAAGCATAGAAGTACCTTCTAAGTAATCGAGTGTATAGATCATATCAAACATACCATGAACATAGTGTTGCAAGTCTGCTGCGTTTTGAACACGCTCTTTGAAATTATAGGTATGCATCCGTGTCTTAGAATCTTTATCCACCTTGAAGAGGGTATTAAGAGTAATAGTTGGTTCGTCAGGGGTTGGAGTAGATTGCAAGAGTCCTCGAGCATAGAGTTCAGCTCCCAGACCTTCACGACGACCATTGCCCTCAAAGTAGATGCCGCCGTCAGAGTTATGGGTCATTTCATGCGTATAAACAGAGTTACCATAGTCTTCCAATAAACGAGCAGCGTCAAAGTGGGTTACATTTCCTGTAGCATAGGCATTATAGCCCTTGCTTGGATACCACTTGCCTGCTGGTCCAAAGAACTCCTGCATAGCTAACGATTTCTTATCATTAGCTGGAGCCCAATATTTTTGACCATTCTTGTCAACCAATGAGAATCCATCGTAAACCAGAACTGAACGGAAAAGTTTGTCCTTGCTTTCTGGACTGAGAATCTTATACCAGAAATCATAGTGATCACGTTGCCATTCAGCAGACTTTCTAACACGGTCTTCGACATATTCAACTAGTTCTGCATCTGTGCGGACCCTGTTATTAGCATCAAGACGATAGCGATCATAAGCCCCCATAGAAATAGTGGACATATTAGAGATAGCATAGACACCCTTCTCCGTCATGGTCAAGAGTGGCAGAAGCATGCCCTTGTATTCCCAATTATCGGCGGTAATCTTGTCATAAACACCTACAGAGTACTTGCTCTTGCCCACAGCTGCATCCTGAAGCTGTCTAGCCTCTGCCACATCCGACTTAGACTCTACGATATAAGCTTTTGTATTGGTCTTGAGCCATTCATTATTGGTCTTGTATGGTAAGAAGAGCTGACGGTAATTTTCTAAATAATTGAAAAGTCCACGCTTACCAGTCGCTTCAGAGAGAGAACTATCATAAGCTAAATGATTGTTCTTTGCTTTAAGATTATTCATTCCTGACTGACCTAATGAAATAATGGTATCTATTGTTGAAGCACTATGATTTCCAAAGAAATCAAACTTATAAGCAGATAAGTCTTTGACATTAATATTATCATAATTAATATTATACCAACGGTTAAGATAGGTAAGACCAAGTAAGAAGGCTTCCTTATTATCTTTAATCTTCTGAGCTACATAGTCAGCAACAACATTGCCTTCAGTATTGATTGACGTATCCATAGCCAGAACTTTGCGTAACTCTTCTGAGAGCTTGGTCTTGACTTGTTCAAAGGATGTATCAAGATAAAGATCATCCAAGGAAGTGTCAGCATTTACACCTAAAACAGTTCGCATGGCTGGTGAGTCAAGAACTACCTTATTCAACTCTGGCAGTACTTGATTCAGAACTCTGCTATAGTCTGATAAGAAAGCTTCAGGTGTATAAAGAAGATCTAAGCCATTTACAGTGTATTCTGCAATTGCTTGGTTCTTAAACTCTCCTTTATAAGTCAGATTCAGGTAATCAACTGTATTATCCTCGAAGTGTAACATCAAACGGTCAATAGATGCCTTATTACTATTGATATCAGTGATAATCTGGTCACCTTTCATTGGAACAACATCTAACAAATATTCTGTATTGAGCTTATGATAATCTGGAAGTTTATTTCCATAAGCAATGATTGTCTCCTTGTTGTAGAACGGAAGGAGTTTTTCCATATTAGAATAAGCTATCAGACGATCTTCTCGAGCATTCTTCTCTTGGGCATAGTTAACAGAATAGAGGTTAAGATTCGTGTCTTCTAGATTTGTCGTAATATCTAAACTAGCTAGCTTCTCTTCTGCCTCGTTCAGAGTCAGTGTTGAAGTGACAAACTTGTCATTTTCCAGCGTTTGATTTCCTTCAACGGCATAAGCTTCTGTAATACGATCATTATTGTAGGCTTGATCTCCAGAAATACTATAAACATTCGTACCACTAATATTACTGATCACATTGTCAACCAAACCATTAAAGTAATTGGACCCTACGATACCGCCAATCTGACCATTCTTAGTAGTATTTTGAATCTTTCCAGTTACATAAGAACGGCTGATACGGGCATTGTTCTCCAAACGACCGACCAAACCGCCGAATCGTTGGTTGTTGGCTCTAGCGCCTGCTAAGATGGTCACATCTGCTCTGCTTTGACTGAGCAAGGAATCTCCTCCCTTAAGATTAGCAACCAAACCACCAACATTATATTCTTTGCCCTGTTTCTCGTTTGCCTGGATGACACCAGTGAAGGAACTGTTAGAAATTTGTGTGTTTGTTGCATTAACTACCAACCCCGCCACATTAGAAGCATTGCCTATCACCGATACTTTACCTTGGACAGAAACGTCTGTAATTCGAGCATTTTCTGCACTCCGAGCTAAGGCAGCAGAGTCATAGCTACCCACAATATTGACATCCTTCAAATCCATACCGGAAATAGAAGAACCACTCTTGAGGTTTTCGAACAAAGGCTTAGCTAGATTATAGATGGCATACTGCTTACCATTATGATTGCCAGTCAGACTACCTGTGAAGTTCCCTCTAAGATAAACATAATCCGCAGGTGCCAGACTAACCTCACTGGCATCCAAATCAGCTCCCAAAACATAATTACTAGCCATATTTTTCTTCATAGCATCTATCAATCCAGCGAAGCTAGTGTAAACATTTTGCTGACTAGGAACTGCCTTACTGATATAGAAGTCGTAGCCAGACTTATAGCCTGTCTCACCTTCTTGAACCAACTCAGGCAACGAGACTGTTACCCTGTATACATCTTTTCCGTCTTTTTGGATTTCAGAAATACTGTGAACTGGGAGAAGCATTTCCTTAGCTTCACTTGATTTGACTTTGACAAAGTAGTTTGACAAATCTTTAGGCATGGAACTCATTGATACCAGTCGCTTGTATTGGTCATTATCTTTACTGTAAAACTCAACTGAATCAACATCTCGGAAAGAGATCTTCTTATATTCGAGTTCAAATTCACGACTGTCTGTTTCAAATTCAGTGACACTACCATTGTCCAACTCATATGTCAGCTTGGTTTTCAAAGTATAAGCTGTGTAGTAATCCAACTCTCCAATCTTTAGACTGTCATCGAAATTAGTGATTGGAAGAGTACGAACAAGCTTATCCCCCTGATATAATTCTGCAGTGGCTGAACGGAAGGATTTTGTTTGGTCTTTCAAGCTATATTGGATCGTAACAGACTTATCATCTGCATTTTCAGTCAGGCTTAAAATCGAAATTATTGGCTTGACTTTTGACACTCCATTAAGTGCTTCTTTGGCGGCTTGCAGACTAGTAAGAGCTTGATTGACTTGTACTTGTGTGGCCGTTTGACTATTCAGAACTATTTCTGACTTGGCTAATTGGTCTGTATAAGCTGTCTTCTTATCCAAATCAGCATTCTTATATTTAGCAGAAGTTTTAACAGTGACATTTAAATCGTACTCAGTCTGAAGAGCAGTTTTGACAACCTCAAGACCACTCAATTGCGCCTTAGCCTGTTTGATTTGTTCCACCAGTTGATTGATTTCTGCTTGACTGGCTTGGGATTGAGTAAGAATCGCCTGACCTGCCATCAATGCAGAATCATAGTTAGATTGATGACTTTGATTATCATTGAAATAACGTGCCTCTGCTTTAATCTGAGCTGCTTCTGTCAATAAATTATGCAGTGTAATTAAGTCGAACTCTTCTAAAGAATCTGCTGTCGGTGCATCATTCGGAACCATAGTCGGCTTAGCTGTACCAACTTTAACAACCTGGGTAACTGGGGATAAGGTCTCCTCATTTGACAACTCTTGTCGGTCAATTTCCTGACCATTAGAGCTGTAGATACGTGTCTTAATCGTACGCTCTCCTTGAACTCCCGGGGTTACAATGTTACGACTGCCTTCTGTAATCTCATCTGTATATAGCTCGACGATAGAAAAATCTATCTTTTCTATTTTTATAATGTCATTTATACTAAACTTCAACTCAGGAACTTCGTGAACTGGAGT
>NZ_VMND01000022.1:0-549 GCF_013277555.1 Streptococcus sp. k-163
GCACCATCTACTGCTGTTTGCGCTTCTGCTGCTTTTTCTGGTGTTTCTGCGTTGCTTGGTTGAGCATCGATTGCATCTGTTGCTTCCTTAGCTTTTGCTTGAGCTTCTTCTTTGGCTTTAGCTTTCTCTTCATCTGTGAGATCGTTACGGCCAGCGATTTCTGCTTCTTTCTTAGCTAATTCATCCGCTACTGCTTTCTTAGCTGCTTCTTTAGCTACTGGGTTAACTTTTGCAATTTCACCAGTTCCTGCTTCTTTAGCTTTATCTACTTCTGCATTGCTTGGTGCTGCATCAATTGCTTCTTTAGCTTTATCTGCTGCATCTTTAGCTGCATCTTTAGCTGCTTTCTTCTCGTCATCTGTCAAGTCTGTACGAGCGTCAATTGCTGCTTCCTTAGCTTTAAGAGCGTCATCGATTGCTTGCTTAGCTTCTGGTTTAGCTTTGGCTTCTGGATTGATTGCTTCAACTGCTCCAGTACCAGCTTCTTTAGCTTTATCTACTTCCGCATCACTTGGTGCTGCATCAATTGCTTCTTTAGCTTTATCTGCT
>NZ_VMND01000023.1:0-73280 GCF_013277555.1 Streptococcus sp. k-163
GAATTCAAGCATCCATGTCACGTAAGGGCAACAGCCCAGACAACGGTATGATGGAATCTTTCTTTGGCATTTTAAAATCCGAAATGTTTTATGGCCATGAGAAAAACTTTAAATCACTTAATCAATTGGAACAAGCCATTATAGACTATATCGATTACTACAACAACAAACGAATTAAGGTAAAACTAAAAGGACTTAGTCCTGTCCAATACAGAACTAAATCCTTTCAATAATTATTTGTCCAACTTTTTGGGATCAGTACAGAAATAGCGTTTTTCTATACTATTTTGATTTTTGATGTATAGTAGATTGAAATAGACAAAGACAAAAGAGTCTCGAAAAAAGTATCGCAACATGGTGATACTTTTTTTGCTCTTTCTAGCTATAACCCGCCATAAATGGTATTGCGTAAGATTTGGAAAACGTGTGATTCTTCTGCTAGACTTCCTGTTCGCTCACAATAGGCGAGAACTTTTTTACGAAAACCTAATGAATATATCATAAGAAGGTTATGCAAATTTGCGTACTTTTTTAGTTCATTTTACTATACTTTTTTGATGATCAAGTAAGACAATATGTAAAATAGTCAGCTCAAGCTTGGATATAATGTTCAAGAGGCTACTAATGGCAAGTATGTCCTTTATTTTGATATCTTTCCAAATCTAACAGACACTCACACTCTGAAGATCTCCTCCAGACAGTTCAAACTTTAGACTGATTCCAATATAGAGTGGAGAATACAGGTTATGGTAGCGAATAAAACTATGTCTGTATTATTGGTGAATGGCGAAGGACATATCTTATTCCCTATACTATATATTAGAAGGAATTGACTTAAAAGAATCAGACTAGCATAGATAATCTAATGAATTGGTAATATCTTGAAAACAAAGATTAGTTTATAAGATTTGGAATCGTTTTCTGTCATAATCTTTCAGGAAAGTAGTTGCTAAAAGATGTAAAAATTGATAGAATAATGATTGTCTAAAAAATTTTAAGGAGAATCTATCAAATGGATTTCACATGGGCAATTAAATATGCCACTGAATTTTTGGCCACTGCTCTTTTGATCATTCTTGGAAATGGTGCAGTTGCCAACGTTGAACTTAAAGGTACGAAAGGTCACCAAAGTGGCTGGATCGTTATCGCTGTTGGTTACGGTATGGGGGTTATGATTCCTGCCTTGATGTTTGGTAACGTATCTGGAAACCACATCAACCCAGCCTTCACTCTTGGACTTGCAGTCAGCGGTCTATTCCCTTGGGCACAAGTTGCGCCTTATATCGTCGCACAAGTTTTGGGTGCTATTTTTGGCCAAGCCTTGGTTGTGGCAACACACCGCCCATACTACTTGAAAACTGAAAATCCAAACAACATCTTGGGTACTTTCTCAACAATTTCAAGTTTGGATAATGGTTCAAAAGAATCACGCTTTGCAGCAACTGTTAATGGTTTTGTAAACGAGTTTGTTGGTTCATTTGTCCTTTTCTTTGCAGCGCTTGGTTTAACTAAACACTTCTTTGGTGCTGAACTAGTGTCAAAAGCGCAAGCGGCTATCAATTCTCAAGTTGCTCAAGCAACTACTCAAGGTCAAACAATTCCTCAAGAACAAGTAACAGCAGCACTTGAACAAGCTAAAGAACAAGTAGCGCCATTTATGACATCAGGTCTTGGAATTGCTCATTTGGCACTTGGTTTCCTCGTTATGGCCTTGGTAACATCACTTGGTGGACCTACAGGACCTGCCTTGAACCCAGCCCGTGACTTTGGTCCACGTCTCCTTCATGCTTTCCTTCCAAAATCAGTTCTTGGTGAGCACAAAGGTGATTCAAAATGGTGGTATTCTTGGGTACCAGTAGTAGCACCTATCGCAGCAGCAATTGCAGCAGTAGCTGTTTTCAAATTCCTTTACCTATAAGAAATTGAGTTCTTTATCCATTGTAATGGATTGAAGCAAAGATAAGATCTAGAAAGGGCAAATTTTGTCCTTTCTTTTTTTGATATTGCGAATTGTGAAAGTCTGTTTTTTGAAGTTGTCAAAGTTTCGAAAATCAAAGGTATTGCATTGGATAAGATTATTATTCTCTCCTAATTTTACGTTGGAATAAGGTAATTGAAGGGAGTAGATGCTTTCTTTAGAAAGATTCTAAAAAAAGCCTGAAAGCGAGGATTAGCTAGATCTAGATTCTTCTCAATGAGTACGCAAAACTTTACTATAGAAGTAAAAATGTAAGAGATTATAGTGGTGCTTTAATTCTTATTAGCAACTCAAGAGTGTCTCTATAATCTCTTTAGTAGTTAAGCACATACGAAAAGTCGGCGATACAATAGTTCACTACTATGCTGTTAGTAGGGGTTGATGACCATGTACTAATGAAATCTTTGATTAAATTGCTTCATGGTTTGGCATGATTTACAATTCGCCTTAAGTATTGAAGTAGAACAGTCTGGTGGACTGTTTTAGCCGGAATTTAGGAGTATAATAACAAATGGTAAAAAAGATTAAGAATGATTTTAGCGTCTAGGGCTTAGTATGAGAAAAAAGTTTTCAATATCAAGCAGTTGTGATAAAATGTAATTGTTCCATAGGATTCTTTCTAATGATGGCTTGGTCGCTTTTCACTATAGATTTTATGGAACTTTTTTCTACATCAAAATAGGCTCCATAATATCTATAAGGGATTTACCCACTATAAATATTATAGAGCCTTTTTTATCAGAATGGCAATTTCCCTGCGAAAGCACCTAATTTTTTCTTAGTCGTTTCATCGATTTGTTCAAGAGCAGAGTTGATGGCTTGAACAGTCATATCAGAAAGAGTTTCAAGGTCTTCCGGGTCAACGACGGCTGGATTGAAGTCAATACTGACAACTTTCTTATCTCCAGTTAAGGTAGCTTGAACAAGGTCTTGAGCAGATTTGCCAACAAATTGCATAGCAGCAAGTTCAGCTTGACTTTCTTCCATTTGTTTTTGAAGTTTTTGTGCTTGACGCATCATATTTTGCATGTTCATCATGGTGATTTACAGTTTCCTTTTATCTTATTTTCTTTCCTATTTTATCAATTTTGGGTTTAAATGTCTATTGTTAGTATGAATCTACTAACATTAAATTACCGAAGAGATTTTCGAAGAGTATGAGTCTGGAATATGAAAACAGCAGTTAATTTCAAGAAACAAAAAAAGAACAGCCGAAGCTGTCTTTTTATCATTATTTGAGACCGTATTTTTTGTTGAAACGATCCACGCGTCCATCTGCTTGAGTGAACTTTTGACGTCCAGTGTAGAATGGGTGTGAGTCTGATGAAATTTCCACACGGATCAATGGGTAAGTTTCGCCTTCGAACTCAACTGTTTCGTTAGAGCGTTTTGTTGAACCGCTAAGGAATTGGTAACCAGTAGTTGTGTCCATGAAGACAACTGGGCGATATTCTGGATGGATATCTTTTTTCATTTTGCAATATTTCCTTTCTGCCATGGTCTCTTTGCGAGCCATAGATTGTTACCATACTAGTCTATCAGATTCTGAAAAGTTTGGCAAGTGTTTTATCAGTTTTTAAGCAAGTTTTTTAACTTTTGGTAGATGATTTCGTTTTCCTCTAGGCTATAGGAATTGGCACCACTTGCTAGAGGGTGGCCTCCTCCATCATGTTCTTTGGCAATTTCATTGATAGGATGGATTTTACTACGTAAGCGAACACGGTAGTGGCCATCAACCTGTTCCACAAAAATTCCCCAGAGACTGACGCTGTCAATCCGACCAGGAGCTCCCACAATAGCAGCAGTCTCAGCATCGGTGACATTGAATCGTTTTAAGATTTCCTGACTCAGGATAATGCGAGCAGCACCATTTTCATCCACTTCCAGATGGTCATAGATGTAGCCTTGAAGTTTAGCAATTTTGTAGCTCATAGTGTCCATTTTGCGAGTGAGAGCCGCAAAGTCAAAGTTATGTTCTCTCAAATAAGCAGCAAGGCGGAGAGTGCGTGCAGTCGTAGAAGGATAAAGGAAGCGACCTGTATCACCAACAATACCTGCAAAGAGCAACTCAGCAGCGCGATCTGACAAGGCCAGTTGATTTGTTTGGGCAAATAGGGTAATCATCTCACTAGCGCTACTTGAACTAGTATCCACCCAAGATAGGTCACCGTATACATCATCATTTGGATGGTGGTCAATTTTAATGAGAAAGTCACCTTGGCTATAGCGCTTATCATCGATACGAGCAGTATTCGCCGTATCACAGACGATGACAAGGGCGCCTTGGTAGGCACTATCTTCAACAAGATCCATTTCAGCCATCCAAGTAAGAGTTGGTTCATTAAAACCAACGGCTTTGATGGTTTTTTCTGGGAAATGATGGTTGAGAAGAGCTTTCAATCCCACCTGACTTCCCAATGCATCAGGGTCTGGTTTCATATGACGGTGAATGATAATCGTGTCGTATTCTTTAATTTTTTCTAAAATTTGATGGCAAATTTCCATAAATAACCTCAATTCTTTCTCATTTCATTGTAGCACAAGAATTTTTATTTTTAAAATGAAAAAGATGTGATATAATGGAGAAAGATAAATTGAGGAGGACGATATGGCATTAGCAAAAATTGTATTTGCCAGTATGACCGGTAATACCGAAGAAATTGCAGATATTGTAGCAGACAAATTACGTGACTTGGGCTTGGATGTCGATGTTGATGAATGTACAACTGTTGACGCCTCAGACTTCTTGGAAGCAGACATCGCTATCGTTGCGACCTACACTTATGGTGACGGTGAATTGCCAGATGAGATGATGGACTTCTACGAAGATCTAGCAGATCTCAACTTGAATGGTAAAATCTACGGAGTGGTCGGTTCAGGTGATACCTTCTATGATGAATTCTGTAAGGCTGTTGATGACTTTGACCGTGTTTTTGTGTCAACAGGAGCAGAAAAAGGTTCAGAGTGTGTTAAAGTTGATCTTTCTGCTGAGGAAGAAGACATTGAACGCTTGGAACAATTCGCAGAAGAATTGGCTGCTAAAGTAGGATAAGCATAAACGTGCGCTGATGCAATCAATCAGTGCATTTTTCTTATCGTGACTTGGGATTTTACTAGCCTATTTGGTGGCTTTTTGATACAATAATTCAAATAAAGGAGGAGACTGTATGGATTTAGATAGTATTCGGCAAGAGATTAATCAAATCGACGACCAAATTGTCAAACTGTTAGAAGAAAGAATGCATTTAGTTGAAGGGGTTGTCGCTTATAAGAAGGCTTCAGGGAAACCGATTTTAGATACCAAGAGAGAAGCAGTTATTTTTGAAAAGGTCAGAAATCGTGTAGAGGACAAGCGCTATCAGGAGACTATTGTCGCAACATTTTCGGACATACTCAAACGTTCGCGTGATTATCAGGATCAAAATATCAAATGAAAAAAGAACAATTTTATCCGCTAGGAATTTTTCTAGCTGCCATGGTGGGCGGATTGGTTCGCTACCTAGTTTCCACTTGGTTACCAGCCAGTCCTGACTTTCCTTGGGGCACCCTTCTTGTTAACTATCTAGGCATTTTCTGCTTGATTTACCTTGTCAAGGGATATCTAGTCTATAAGGGGACAAGTAAAGGTGTTATTTTAGCACTGGGTACAGGTTTTTGTGGAGGTTTGACAACCTTTTCCAGTCTCATGCTTGATGCTGTAAAATTACTTGATACAGGGCGTTATCTTAGTTTAGTCCTGTATTTGCTTTTGAGCATCGGTGGAGGACTGCTTTTAGCTTACTATTTAGGGAGGAAGAAATGGTAATCGTCTATCTTGCAATTGCTTGTGGCTGCGGAGCCATAGTGCGCTATTTCTTTTCCCGCTATAATCAAGCATCTAAATTGCCCCTCGGAACGCTTATAGCCAATCTTTTAGGGTGTTTTTTGATTGGATTATTCTACAATCATGTGGAGTCTAAGGAAGTCTATGCTATTTTAGCAACAGGATTTTGTGGCGGTTTAACGACTTTTTCGACCTTGAATGACGAACTCCAAAGGTTGCTAAGTGATAAGAAGGTATTTTATTCTTATTTAGCTTTGACCTACCTAGGTGGTTTGGTTGCGATTTTTTTAGGAATTCTGCTATAAATTTCTTTACTTTTTTGTGGAAATTTGGTAAACTGTATCTTGTGTGTAATGGACGCACAAAAATACAGTTTATCCGCTGAGGAAGGTTCCTCAAGATTGACAAAGATAGGAGAATAAAATGAATCCATTAATCCAAAGCTTGACTGAAGGTCAACTTCGTACAGATATCCCATCATTCCGTCCTGGTGACACTGTTCGTGTACACGCGAAAGTTGTCGAAGGTAACCGTGAACGTATCCAGATTTTTGAAGGTGTTGTTATCGCACGTAAAGGTGCTGGCATCTCAGAAAACTACACAGTTCGTAAAATCTCTAACGGTGTAGGTGTTGAGCGTATCTTCCCAATCCACACTCCACGTGTTGAAAAAATCGAAGTTGTTCGTTACGGTAAAGTACGTCGTGCGAAATTGTACTACTTGCGTGCTCTTCAAGGTAAAGCAGCTCGTATCAAAGAAATCCGTCGTTAATTCGACTAAAAAACTCTGCTTTTCAGCAGAGTTTTTATCTAGCTCCCTTAGTTCAATGGATATAACAACTCCCTCCTAAGGAGTAGTTGCAGGTTCGATTCCTGCAGGGGGCAGTAATTATACATCAAAAACCGCTCTGCTGAGCGGTTTTCGTATATTCTTCACTTTTACAGTACCCATGTACGGATGGCATGGGCTACGCCGGATTCATCGTTAGATTTAGTGATGTATTTGGCGATTTTTTTGATTTCTGGATTTCCATTTTCCATGACAACGGGGTTGCCAACGACTTCTAGCATGGCACGGTCATTTTCTTCGTCCCCGATAGCCATGGTTTCATCTTTGGTCAATCCAAGTTTTTCAGCTAGGTGAGTAATAGCTGAACCCTTATCCACATTCTTTTTAAGGAGTTCGAGATAGAAAGGAGCCGATTTGTTGATGGAGTAGCGTTCGTAAAATTCGGCTGGAATTTTTTCAATCGCAGCATCGAGAATTTCTGGTTCATCGATAAACATACATTTGACAATTTCCTTGTCAGCCATTTCTTCAGGGGTGCGGTAGAAGATGGGCATGCTGACGAGCGTTGATTCGTGCACTGTGTATTTTCCGATATTGCGATTGGCAGTGTAGATACCATCCTTAGTAATGGCGTGCATGTGGACACCGAGCTTGCGACTGAGAAATTCCATATCTAGATAATCCTCATAGGTCAAGGATTCGCTGATAATCTCATGGCCAGTAGCAGTTTCTTGGACAAGGGCACCGTTGAAGGTCACGACATAGTCACCTTGGTCTCTCAACTGCAAGTCGTCTAGAAGTTTGGCAACACCTGCGATAGGGCGGCCAGTTGCAATCACGACTTTGACACCAGCTTCTTTGGCATCTTGGATGGCAGAAAAGACTTCAGGAGTGATTTCCTTTTGGCTGTTGACTAGGGTTCCGTCAATATCGACGGCAATTAGTTTAATACTCATAAATTTCCTCTTCTAGTTTTTATTTGGGGTAAAATGATCGTTCTCAATCAAGTGTAAAAATTGCTGGGTAATACTTGCGAAGATGCTGTTTTGATCCAACATTTCTTTCGGAAAGTAGAAACGATTATCTCCGTGGCGACTACCAGCAAGGGATTGGACGATGGGAGACAGGCTAGAGAGTTCTGCCAGTTCTCCATTTTTTTGTAAAATCTCAATCTGTGTCCGCGGATTTTCAGATTCGGGACGATAGATATCATAAGGAAGGTCAAAGTTCTTATGAATGGCTGTGTAGTAGTCGGGATCAAAACCGATATCCTCAACCAATTTTCTCATGCTGGCGAGTTGGTCTTGGTCTTCTTGTGAAAAGGTAATGGATTTAAAGACCTTGCGGTTGACAAAGCGTTGCGATAAGTCTGCGAGAATCTTGTCAGGACTGGTCATCCAGAGCTGGAAGTAGGTATTCATCACACCATCATCCAGAGACAGATAGTCAGACAAGGTCACATTTTTTTCAAAGAAAGTCAGGAGGTGTGGAGAAGTTCGTGCAAAGAAATCTTTGTCCTCAGGGTAGAGTTCCTTGGCGCGTTTGAGAAGATTCTGCAGGAGAACTTCCATGGCGCGTGTTGCTGGATGGAAATAGACCTGCATGTACATCTGGTAACGACTGAGGACATAGTCTTCGATGGCATGCATGCCATTACGCTGAAAGGCGATTCCATTTTCGATAGGACGAATGACTCGGAGGATGCGAGTCAGGTCAAATTCTCCGTATGAAGCTCCTGTAAAATAGGAGTCGCGCAAGAGATAGTCCATGCGATCCGCATCGATCTGACTGGAAATGAGTTGCACGACCTGCTTATTAGGATAGGTGTGGTCGATGACACTGGCTACCTTTTCTGGGAAATCTGGCGCCACTTGTAGCAGGACTTGGTGAATCTCTGTCTCAGGACTTTGGATAATTTCCTGAGTAATGGCTTCATGGTCTGTATCAAAGAGATGTTCAAAAGTATGGGAATAGGCACCATGTCCAAGGTCATGTAGGAGAGCAGCGGTCATGGTCAAGAGAGACTCGGCAGGATTCCATTCCTCAGGATATTTTTCTTCAAAAATCTCCGTGATACGTCGTGCAATCTCATACACTCCTAGACAATGGGAGAAGCGGCTGTGTTCCCCACCGTGGAAGGTATAACTGGAAGTTCCTAGTTGCTTGATACGGCGCAAACGTTGAAATTCTTTTGTATTAATCAAGTCATAGATGATTTGATTATTGACATGGATGTAGTTGTGAACTGGGTCACGGAATACTTTTTCGTTCATATGACCATTATAGCAAAAAGCTAGAGTTTTTGGTAAAATAGTAGAACAAGAGAGAAGAAAGAGGACTTGATGTGAAGATTCGGATGCGAAATAGGATTCAGTTTGATGAGCAGTTGGAAGTGATTGACCAGCTTTATGACGTTGAAGTGCATGAAAAGGGAGATTATAGCTATCTGCTTTTTTACAATGAGGAAAAGGAAAAAGTAGTGATTAAATTTCATGATCAAGAACTAGTGATGAGTCGTTTTTCCAATCCCAAGACCATTATGCGCTTCCTAAAGGATAGTGATAGTTTGGCCTATATTCCTACACCAATGGGCATGCAGGAGTTTATCATCCAAACGAGCCATTATCAAGTTGATGGGCAAAAGATTGAACTAGATTATCAACTACAAAATCAAGAGGGACATCCCTTTGCCAGCTATCAATTGGAAATTACTTGGGGCTAGGCTCATGTCTTTTTCAAATTTACCTGGCTATCTTCTCGGATTAGCTTGCTAGTGTGGTAGATTAGGCTAATTTTTGGTATAATAAAAGTTATGGAAATCGAAAAAACCAATCGTATGAATGCGCTCTTTGAATTTTATGCAGCGCTTTTGACAGATAAGCAAATGAATTATATAGAGCTCTACTACGCTGATGATTACAGCCTCGCTGAGATTGCTGAAGAGTTCGGCGTCAGTCGTCAGGCTGTCTATGATAATATCAAGCGGACAGAAAAGATTCTGGAAGATTATGAGATGAAATTGCACATGTACTCGGACTACATTGTCCGCAGTCAGATTTTTGATCAGATTTTGGAGCGCTATCCCAAGGATGACTTTCTGCAGGAGCAGATAGAAATTTTAACAAGCATTGATAATAGAGAATAAGAGGAAGAAACATGGCATTTGAAAGTTTAACAGAACGTTTGCAGAACGTCTTTAAAAATCTACGTAAAAAAGGAAAAATCTCAGAGTCTGATGTTCAAGAGGCAACCAAAGAAATTCGCTTGGCCTTGCTCGAAGCTGACGTTGCCTTGCCTGTTGTAAAGGACTTTATTAAGAAAGTTCGTGAGCGTGCAGTCGGACATGAGGTCATTGATACCCTTAACCCAGCGCAACAGATTATTAAAATTGTAGATGAGGAATTGACAGCTGTTTTAGGTTCTGATACAGCAGAGATTATCAAGTCACCTAAGATTCCTACGATTATCATGATGGTCGGTTTGCAGGGGGCTGGTAAAACAACTTTTGCAGGTAAATTGGCCAATAAACTCAAGAAGGAAGAAAATGCTCGTCCCTTGATGATTGCGGCGGATATTTACCGTCCAGCTGCCATTGATCAGCTGAAGACACTGGGGCAACAGATTGATGTGCCTGTCTTTGCACTTGGAACAGAAGTACCAGCTGTTGAGATTGTACGTCAAGGTTTGGAACAAGCCCAAGCCAATCATAATGACTATGTCTTGATTGATACGGCAGGTCGTTTGCAGATTGATGAGCTCCTCATGAATGAGCTTCGTGACGTGAAAGCCTTGGCTCAACCAAATGAAATTTTGCTCGTCATTGATGCCATGATTGGTCAAGAAGCGGCAAATGTTGCGCGTGAGTTTAATGCTCAGCTGGAAGTGACTGGTGTTATTCTTACCAAGATTGATGGGGATACTCGTGGTGGTGCGGCTCTATCTGTTCGTCACATTACTGGAAAACCAATCAAGTTCACTGGTACGGGTGAAAAGATTACGGACATTGAAATCTTCCACCCAGACCGTATGTCTAGCCGTATCCTTGGCATGGGGGATATGCTGACCTTAATTGAGAAAGCTTCTCAGGAATACGATGAGCAAAAAGCCCTTGAAATGGCTGAGAAGATGCGTGAAAACACCTTTGATTTTAATGATTTCATTGATCAGTTGGATCAGGTGCAAAACATGGGGCCAATGGAAGACTTGCTCAAGATGATTCCAGGTATGGCCAACAATCCAGCCCTTCAAAACATGAAAGTGGATGAGCGCCAGATTGCTCGCAAACGTGCTATTGTATCTTCCATGACACCTGAAGAACGTGAAAATCCAGATTTGTTAAATCCTAGCCGTCGCCGTCGTATCGCAGCTGGTTCTGGAAATACATTTGTCGAAGTCAATAAATTCATCAAAGACTTTAACCAAGCTAAACAACTCATGCAGGGTGTTATGTCTGGTGATATGAACAAGATGATGAAGCAGATGGTAATCAATCCAAACAACCTTCCTAAAAATATGCCAAATATGGGAGGAATGGATATGTCTGCCCTTGAAGGAATGATGGGACAAGGCGGTATGCCTGACCTGTCAGCTCTCGGAGGAGCAGGAATGCCAGATATGAGCCAGATGTTTGGTGGCGGACTCAAAGGTAAAATCGGTGAATTTGCCATGAAACAGTCCATGAAACGCATGGCGAATAAAATGAAAAAAGCGAAGAAGAAACGTAAGTAATACAAAGGAAGGCGAAGGGCTTTCCTTTTTTAGAAAGAAGAAAAATGAGCACTTCCGTAATTGGAAATGCTCGTTTTTTGATATGTTTAAACTCTTAGTCTTTATTTTCGTATGGCAAGATCAAGTTCAAGATGATTCCTGTCATGGCTGATAGGGCAGTACCTGAAAGTGTAACTGGACCAAGTTTAAGGATAGCTCCTCCAAGTCCAAGGACCAACATAGCACTTGCGATGATTAGGTTACGCATTTGAGCGAAATCAACACGTTCTTTGATCAAGACTTTCAAACCGTTGCTGGCGATAACCCCATAGAGAAGGATTGACATACCACCAAGTACAGCGTTTGGAATAGTTGAAATCAAGGCAGTGAATTTACCAAGGAAGCTAAGGGCAATTGCGATAAAGGCAGCGTTACGGATAACTGAGACAGAAGCGATACGAGTCATACCGATAACTCCTGTATTTTCTCCATAAGTTGTATTGGCTGGTCCACCAAGGAAGGCAGAAACAGAAGTTGCAATACCGTCACCAAGAAGAGTACGATGAAGACCTGGTTCTTTCAAGAATTGACGGCCACATATTTGACCTAAAACAGTATGGTCTCCGATATGTTCAGAAATGGTTACGATCGCGATTGGCAAGATAGCGATGGTTTCTGGACCAAAGTAAAGATTGTATTCTTTAAAGGCACCACTTGTGCTAAATGGCAAGTAGAAACCAGGAATTTCAAACCAGTTAGCTTTAAGAACTGGTGTAAAGTCAACTAAGCCAAGAGTTAGCGCGAAGAGGTAACCACCGATGATGGCAAAGAGGAATGGAATGATTCGTAGGAAGCCTTTTCCTTTTGTATTGATAAATGCAGCAATCAAGAAAGTAACAACTGCTACAAGAGCATTTTTCCAATTTCCATCAGCTACAAGCCCCGCATTGGTAACAGCTGAACCTGCAAGTCCAAGACCGATAACGATGATCATAGGTCCGATGATGATTGGTGGTAAGAGTTTATCAATCCATTTTGTACCCGCAAAACGAACACTTGCAGCCACAAGGACATAGATAAAACCTGTAAGGATAACCCCTGTTTGTGCAGCTGATACATCCCCTCCTAGTTCCTTCATAGCTAGCGACATAGCTGTGATAAAGGCAAATGAAGAACCTAGATAAACTGGAACTTTAAAACCAGTTGAAATCATGTAGATGAGTGTTCCAACACCTGAAGCAAAAAGGGCAACAGATACAGGCATTCCCAAAATCAATGGTACCAAGATGGTCGCACCGAACATGGCGAAAACGTGTTGGAAACTAAGGAGAATTCCTTTGCCAGCTGAAGGACGTTGGTCAACGTCTAGTAACAAATCAACAGTTGATTCTTGTTTCATATAAACCTCACTTTTGGGCATCAAAAAAGAGCCCATTATTTTACAGCAATAGGCCCTCAGAGTAAGACTTCTTTAAAATCTAGACTTTAAAGAGTTTTAAATATTTCTGCGTCTTCGTCACCTCACGGGATGACATTAAAAACCTTTGCTTGTGATAGTATAGCAAAAATTACAAACTTTGTAAATATTTTTTTACTAAAAAGTTTAAAGCGGGCGTTTGTTGGGCATGCCAGCCTTACGTGGATATTTATTTGGCGTTTCTTTTTTCTTTTCCACCACTGTGATATAACGCGGATCTCCATTAGGTAAGGCGTAGCTGAGATTGTCTTCGACCTTACTAAAAAGGAGGTTGAGGGCATTCTTAGCTTCTAATAACTCCTCAGGCGCATTGCTGGCCTTGAGTGCCAATAGTTTTCCGCTAACCTTAAGGTAGGGAATAGTCAATTCAGACAAAACCTGCATGCGGGCAACCGCACGAGCCGTTACAAAATCATATTGAGCACGGAAGTTCTTGTCTTGGGCAAAGTCTTCTGCACGTCCATGGTAGAAATGGACATCGTGCAAATCCAGTTCTTGAGCCAAGAGTTGGAGGAAGTTAATGCGCTTATTGAGTGAATCAATGATAGTCACATCTAACTGAGGATAGAGTATTTTCATTGGTAGACTAGGAAATCCCGCTCCAGCTCCAATATCAAGAAGTTTGATAGTTTCATTGGGAATCAAACCTTGAAGAATGGGTGCAATCGAATCGTAAAAATGTTTGAGATAGACTTCTTCCTTGTCTGTAATGGCTGTTAAATTAATCTTTTCATTCCACTCAACCAAGAGCTCAAAATAACGTTCAAATTGTTTTTTTTGATGGTCCGAAAGTGGAAGATTTTGCTCGGCAAGCAAATTGTAAAATGTTTCTGGTTTCATAGTTATTTCCTTCTTTAGTATCATCTTATTTTACCACAATCATTAAAAATTTGATATACTGGTACTAATCTAAAAACAGAAAGGAATTATAAAAATGACTTGGATTATTCTTGGAGTTATCGCTCTTATTGTTATTTTTGTGATTGTTAGCTATAACGGTTTGGTTAAGAATCGTATGCAAACAAAGGAGGCTTGGAGTCAGATTGATGTTCAGTTGAAACGTCGAAATGATCTCTTGCCAAACTTGATTGAAACTGTAAAAGGTTATGCCAAATATGAAGGTTCTACCCTTGAAAAGGTAGCAGAACTGCGTAACCAAGTGGCGGCAGCGACTTCACCAGCAGAAGCTATGAAAGCTAGTGATGCCCTTACTCGTCAGGTTTCAGGTATTTTTGCAGTTGCAGAAAGCTATCCAGATTTGAAAGCTAGTGCTAACTTTGTTAAATTGCAAGAGGAGTTGACAAACACAGAAAATAAAATTTCTTACTCTCGTCAACTCTATAACAGTGTTGTCAGCAACTATAATGTAAAATTAGAAACTTTCCCAAGTAATATCATCGCTGGAATGTTTGGATTTAAAGCAGCAGATTTCCTTCAAACACCAGAAGAGGAAAAGGTAGTACCTAAAGTTGATTTTAGCGGTTTAGGTGACTAAGATGTTGTTTGATCAAATTGCAAGCAATAAACGAAAAACATGGATTTTGTTGCTGGTATTTTTCCTACTCTTAGCTCTTGTTGGCTATGCGGTTGGTTACCTCTTTATGCGGTCAGGATTTGGTGGTTTGGTTATCGCGCTGATTATCGGCTTTATCTATGCCTTGTCCATGATTTTTCAATCGACAGAGATTGTCATGTCCATGAATGGGGCTCGTGAGGTTGATGAACAAATGGCACCAGACCTCTACCATGTAGTGGAAGATATGGCTATGGTTGCTCAGATTCCTATGCCCCGTGTTTTCATCATTGATGATCCAGCCTTAAATGCCTTTGCGACAGGTTCTAATCCTCAAAATGCAGCAGTTGCTGCGACGTCAGGTCTCCTAGCTATCATGAATCGTGAAGAACTAGAAGCTGTTATGGGACATGAAGTCAGTCATATTCGTAATTACGATATCCGTATTTCGACTATTGCCGTCGCTCTTGCTAGTGCTATCACCATGCTTTCTAGTATGGCAGGTCGTATGATGTGGTGGGGTGGCGCAGGTCGCAGACGAAGTGACGATGACCGAGAAGGAAATGGTCTTGAAATCATTATGCTAGTGGTTTCTCTCCTAGCTATTGTCCTGGCACCTCTCGCTGCAACCTTGGTGCAACTAGCTATTTCTCGTCAGAGGGAATTCCTAGCTGATGCTTCCAGTGTTGAGTTGACGCGCAATCCTCAAGGAATGATAAATGCTCTAAGTAAGTTGGATAATAGTAAACCGATGAGTCGTCCTGTCGATGATGCCAGCAGTGCACTTTATATCAATGATCCCAAGAAAGGGGGAGGGTTCCAAAAACTCTTTTATACCCATCCACCTATCTCAGAACGGATTGAACGTTTGAAACATATGTAAAATATGCCTATACAATCCTAAAAAATGAGCATTCTCGTAGTTGGAGATGCTCATTTTCTTATATAATTGAACTCAGAAATCAATTTGGTATGGCCCTGCTTAACATTGCTTTCAAAAACTTCGTTCAGAACACATGATGTAGTGAAGAAGGATCTAGACTCTATGTCAAATGGAAGGTGGCAACTGATCTCGTTTTTAGCAGATTAGAGAATTTTTTGGTCGTGCTCAAAGTGTGTGTTAGAGACAAGTAGACCGTCGTAGTTGAGCTAGGATTCATTTCCATGAGCATGGATTTTAAAAAATTGTTCAAGAATTCAATTTGCAAATCAGCTATTCAAAAAACGTTGATTTAACAACGTTTTACCAAGGAACGCAAAAGAATGCAAAGGAATAATGGAGCCGGTGGGAGTCGAACCCACGTCCAAACACCTGCCAACATATTTGTCTACAACCATAGGTTATGTATTATTTTAACAGTCCCTCGACACATAACTCAAGCCTAGAAACTGCGAGTCTATCAATCTCTTATCAAGCCGCTAGACAAGACTTGATCGTATCTCGCTAATAATAAGACCTGTCATTGAACACGAGCAATCCAAATCGGGTCACGCCCGCTGGTTTTTAGGCAGCTAGAGCGTAAGAAGTGTTATTTTTTGCAGTTATATTTAACTGAGCGTTTACGTCGCCACACGAGTCGCAAAATATGCCTCATAATGCCTGTCGAATCCGTAACGACCCCAAAAGATAATAAAACCATTATACCTCATCTAACACAAAAATGCAAAAAAGAAATCAATTAACTAGAAAAGATAGTCTTTCAAGGCTTTTGTCAAAACCTGATAACCAGCAACACTGAGATGCAGTCCATCAGTTGTGAATTCTTTTTTTAGTTGACCTTCTTGATCTGTCAAACTATCAAAAACTGGCACAAATTCCACCTGCATGTAGGCAGAAGCAAGCTCTTGATAGGCTTGATTCCATTTCTGAATTTTTTCATTCGTGCGGATATAGACTGTCTGCTTGTACTCCTCGCCTTCATTGACTGGCAAAATGGAAAGCAATTTAATCTCTGTCAATGGATAATCGCGAGCAATGGATTGAATGATAGCTTCGAGATTATTGAGAGCCTCATTCATAGGCACATCTTTTCCAATATCATTTGTCCCAATCAGAAGGACAATTTTATCTACCGCTCCACCGTAAAGATGCACATCTAGATTCTCTAGTAACAGCCCTGTCTGATAACCTCGAATTCCACGATTGACAATCGTCTTTGCAGTCCCAAACAACTCCTGCAGAGGATAATATTCGACAATGGAATCCCCAATAAAAAGAATGTCTGGTTCTACAACAGAAACCTGATTTAAGTGACGGTACTTGGTTTGGATTTTACCTTGTTCCTTTAGCAACCAATTTTCTAATAACTGTACTGCCACTTCATTCTCCTTTTTCTAACCAGTTTTCCAAGACTTGATAAACTCCTCCTTGGCTGTTGGCTGGCGCCAGAGCAGTGGCTACAGCTTTGGCCTTATCATCAGCATTTTCCATCGCATAGGCAATTCCAGCCATTTCAAGCATTTCAACATCATTTTCACTGTCACCAAAAGCCATGATTTGTTGGGGGTTCAAGTCCCAGCGCTTGAGTAATTCTTCCAAGCCCCATGCTTTATGAATTCCAGCTTGGAGGATATCAATGCAACCATAGCCACTCGATACAGCCCGAACACGGCCATCAAAAAGGTCGTTGATTTCTTCCAATACCGAATTCAAACGTTCTTCACCAACAACCATACTCATCTTGAGAACACCACCAAAGAGGTCAGAAGTTAATTCATCCACAAAATGCATCCGTTGGTAGAATTTTTTAATCATTTCTGGAGTCATAAAACTTTCTAGGTCTGTAAAAATCGTACCTTCCTTGACGAAACCACCCTTCATCCCCGTTACAACAAACTGGTCCTGACATGCTCGACCCTCGAAATGAGCTAAAGCCTTATCAACAATCGCGTCATCCCAAGTCTGAGCCTGAGTCAGTTCATTGTTTTCAAAAATACGAGCACCATTGGCAACAACTAGAACCACTCGATCCACCAAGTGCTCCAGTAGTTGCCTCATGCGGTGAATTTCATTTCCCGTCGCAATGACAAAACGAATGCCCCTTTGATCCAACTGATCTAAAATCTTTTCCAAGCGTGGGAGATCAAGCTGGCCTCTATCATCCAGCAAGGTCCCATCCATATCTGTCGCAATTACCTTAATAGTCATTTAATTCCCTCTAAATTCAAGCTAATCCCACTTCAATCCCACATGTTCATTCATTTCTTTATAAGCTGTATCAATTCGTTCCTTAGTCGCTTCATCTAACTGGTCACGATGACTGCCACCCTCGATAAAATCTTCCAAGATATAAGTTTGATAATGATATAGGGGATATCCTTCTGGTGAAAAGGTTCCCTTTGGTGTTCGATTGACCCAAGTAGGATGAGCTTTAGCTGTTCCGATAGTTGTCTTTCCATCCTTCTTCTTAATGGTTACGTCCATGAGAACACCACGTTCAGTCCACTTAGCATTTTCTACCCCCTGCATGGTCTCAATCCGTTGATTGGAAATGAAATTCCCCATTGAATAGATAATGAGTTTCTTATCTCCATCTTTTTCAACAATTTCAGATGGTTCCACAACGTGAGGATGACCTCCAAAGATAATATCCGCTCCCCAATCAATCATCTTGTGATACAAAGCTTTTTGCTCTTCAGTCGGTTCGATACGATACTCCACACCCATCTGAGGCATGATAATGGTGATATCCGCTTCCTTCTCTGCCCGTTCAATTTCAGCCTTCATCTTGTCTTCATTTAGATCTGAAAGATAGCGGTTATAGTCTTCTTGAGAAATACTTTGCTCAATTCCATTAAATCCATAAGAATAAGCCAAAAGTGCAACCTTGATACCGTTCACTTCCTTGATAACCAGTGGAGCTTGATCACGTGGCTCGTGCGTGTAAACTCCAATAGGTGTCATTCCTGCCTTTTCAATAGCATCTGCTGTTGAAATAACTCCCTCAATTTGCGAATCTAAAATGTGATTATGAGCCAAATCAAGTACGTGATACCCCGCATCTTTGATAGCATCCATGACTTCACTTGGAGCATTAAAGAGAGGATAACCCGCTAAATAATGATCCTTATTAATAGTCCCTTCAAAGTCACCAATAGCTAAATCTGCCTGCTTAAGCCATGGTGTCACGTATTCAAAATTCTCATGAAAATCATACGTTCCATCATCTTTTTTGGCTGAAAAGTAGAGAATATCATGATAAAGCAAATCACCATGAGCCATAATTCTAGCAGTTTTTTCCTCTTCCTGACCTTTAGTATTTTGATTCGTCTTATTTGCTTCTTGAGAAATGGCATCCTTTTTTTGACTGGTCAAGGGGATTCCTTGGAAACTTTCAAACAACAAGACCAAGCCCATTGATAAAGCAACTGCTAGTAAAAGTACTGCAACAAATCCTTTATTGCTCCACTTACGGTAACGTCTAAAAAAGTTGACCAAACCTTTCACAAAACGAAAAACTGGCCCACGTTTATGTCTATCTTGTCTTCTTTGCATCTTCATCCTCCCTACTTTCTTATGCAAGCCTTTTCTTTTTATTATATCATAGATAAGAAATTCTTTCACAATTGAATTGAACCTGCTATATATTTTCTACAAATCCTAAAGGCTGTAATACTTTAAATCCTTGTCATTTTGTGATATCATGTAGAGGTAATGAAAGGAGAGAAAATGTCTGCAATAGAACGTATTACAAAAGCTGCTCACTTAATTGATATGAACGATATTATCCGCGAGGGGAATCCTACTCTACGCGCGGTTGCTGAGGAAGTTACTTTCCCCCTATCTGACCAGGAAATTATCCTTGGCGAAAAGATGATGCAATTCCTTAAACATTCCCAAGATCCTGTCATGGCTGAAAAATTAGGACTCCGCGGTGGGGTTGGACTGGCTGCTCCTCAATTAGATATCTCAAAACGTATTATCGCTGTTTTGGTCCCTAATATTGTCGAAGAAGGCGAAACTCCACAGGAAGCCTACGACTTACAAGCCATTATGTACAATCCCAAAATCGTCTCTCACTCCGTTCAAGACGCAGCTCTTGGCGAAGGAGAAGGTTGCCTTTCTGTTGACCGCAACGTGCCTGGATATGTTGTTCGCCATGCCCGCGTTACTGTTGACTACTTTGACAAGGATGGCGAAAAACACCGCATCAAACTTAAAGGCTACAATTCCATTGTTGTTCAGCACGAAATTGACCACATCAACGGTATCATGTTTTACGATCGTATCAATGAAAAAGACCCATTTGCAGTTAAAGATGGCTTACTGATTCTAGAATAAAGAAAATCCCGTTGCAAGACGGGGTTTTATGTTATAATAGAGGCATGAAAACAAATGATATTGTCTATGGCGTCCACGCCGTTACCGAAGCCCTCCTTGCAAACACTGGAAACAAACTCTACCTCCAAGAAGATCTCCGAGGTAAGAATGTTGAGAAAGTCAAGGAACTGGCTACAGAAAAGAAGGTGTCCATTTCTTGGACTTCAAAAAAATCCCTGTCTGAGATGACTGAAGGTGCTGTCCACCAAGGATTTGTTCTACGAGTGTCTGAATTTGCCTATACCGAGCTAGATCACATCCTTGCCAAAACACGTCAAGAAGAAAATCCTTTGCTATTGATTCTGGACGGGTTAACCGACCCTCACAACTTAGGCTCCATCTTGCGAACCGCTGATGCGACCAATGTTTCAGGTGTCATCATTCCTAAACACCGTGCTGTCGGTGTTACTCCTGTCGTTGCCAAAACAGCCACAGGTGCTATTGAGCACGTTCCAATTGCCCGAGTGACAAATCTGAGCCAAACTCTGGACAAACTAAAGGATGAAGGCTTCTGGACCTTTGGAACAGATATGAATGGGACTCCTTGCCATAAGTGGAATACAAAAGGGAAAATTGCCCTCATAATCGGAAATGAAGGAAAAGGAATCTCTAGCAACATCAAAAAGCAGGTCGATGAAATGATCACCATTCCTATGAATGGACATGTTCAAAGCCTTAATGCCAGTGTTGCTGCAGCTATTCTCATGTACGAAGTTTTCCGAAATCGCCTATAAAAGAGGCTAGACAAAACTAGCTTTTAAATAAAACCACACAGTGTTTTCANNTGAAAACACTGTGTGGTTTTTATTTTGATCTATTAGTTCGTCTCGCTCCGTTAGGTGCGAGACAAAAAAACTCCAAACGCGATACAATAAATGTGTTTAAGCCAATTGTAAAGCGAAAGGAGAAAAATATGGCACAAAAGGCTCATAGTTTATCGCCCACAAAGTAGCACTGTTCTATCACATTGTGTTCACCCCTAAGTATAGACGAAAAGTTCTCTATAATCAATATCGAAGTAGTTTAGGCGAAATATTTCATCGCTTGTGTAGTTATAAAGGAGTTGAAATTATCGAGGGTCACTTAATGCCAGACCTTGTACATATGTTAGTAATTATTCCACTAAAATTAAGTTTTTGAATAATCTCTATCTTAGTAGTTTATATAGTCAGCCTCAATCAATTTTTGCGATAAGCTTTAATACTGTGACTATACCACTCTTGCATTTCTTTTGATGGTGGTGTCATATAATCTCCATACATCTGGGTTAAAAATTGGTCATACTTTTTAGGAACTGGTAACATACGGCCTTCAAACTCTGTTAAAATCAGCTCTTTAAAGGTATCAACTGGGAAGACTTCTTTCATTCCTTCCTTACCAATCCCAATTCCTCCTTCATATTGAGGAGTGTTGGTTGCAGCATTTTTGACTAGCTGATCAATTTTCTTGTAAAAGTAACGAGGATTGACAAATCGGAGGGCGTACCAGCTACATAATCTTATAAAATCTTTTAATTTGCTATCACCGTGAACTGCGCGTGATTTTTTGATATAAGCTAGTTGACGAAGGGCCACATACTTATAACTCTTGTCGACAATGCTCAAGTCTGTAAAGCGATCAATTGGGAAGACATCTATGAAAAGACTGGTGTCATGACGCTTGTACTTAACATGGTCTTCGATAACAGTAGAAGTATCCAAAATTGATGAGAAATTATGGAAGTACCAAGAAGAAGTGTCGTAGGAAAGAACCTTATAGCGAGGGTGATTTTCTTTTTCAATAATATCCAGTAAACGCTCATAATCTTCACGATAAAGGGAAATATCAATATCATCATCCCAGGGAATCATGCCTTTGTGGCGGATAGCACCAAGCATGGTTCCATAGCTGAGAAAATAAGGAATATTATGTTTCTTACAAGTCTCATCAATATAGTCTAGCAGGGCTAGTTGAATTTCTTTAATTTCTTCTTTTTCTAAATATTGCATCCTAATCCTCCAATTTGTAGGCATGAAATTCATGACTGTAGAAGCGTTTTTCTTCAGGTGGCAAGGTCATATAATCCCCATAAAATTGAGTCAAAATAGTATCAAATTTTTCAGGTGCTGGAAGGCTTAAATTTTCAAAGGCTAAATCGATTGTTTTATCGAAGGTACCACTTGGGAAGACTTCCTTTTCCTTAAATTTAGAAGGGATAAAGGCTATATATTGACCATTCTCACGACTATATTTTTGAATTTTTTTCTCTATTTTATGTGCGAAGTAACGAGGAGAAACAGGTCGAAGGAGCAACCAAAAGGCCGTTCGTATCCAATCTTTTAAAAGGCTATCCTTATAGACAATATTTTTGTGTTTACTGAAAGACAGAAGTTTAAAACTTTCCAGTTTATAACAAGTATCAATGACCTTAGGATCATCAAAGCGATCCATGGGGAAAATGTCGATAAAAACACCGGACTCATAGGTTTTCGTATTTCGAGTATCGATTATTTTAGTAGTACTGTCGGTGATTTTGATAAAGTTGTTAAAGTAGTTCCTATCTGTTTCTAGGGATAGGAGCTTATATTTGCTTTTTTCCTTTTGAAAAATGTTAATAAATCGTTGGTAGTCTTCTCGAGGCATGGATAGATCAATATCATCGTCCCAAGGGATAAAGCCCTCATGTCGAACCGCCCCAATCAGAGTACCGTAGTTAATAATATAGTTGATATTGTGCTTTTTACAGAGAGTATCAATATAATCCAAAATTTCTAATTCAATTTGTTTGGCATCTTCAATGGTTAGTTGTTTCATTCTATACTCCTATGATCTTTTGAATTTATTTTTTAAGGCTAGGACATGGTTTAAAAATTCATAGAAGATGCTATCTTTGGTAAAGACAAGTAGTCCAATATAAGAGATGGCTGATAGCAAGACAATCAAACCAGTATTAATCAAAAATGGCAAATTAATGACCATATCCACAGGATACAAGAAATTAATCAGGAAATAAATTGCTACAAAGGAAAGTGAAAAGAGCGAGTATCGACCAGTATAGCTGAAGATATGTCCCAAGTGGATGAGCTGTTTTCTATGGATGAAAATGATATAGAATACAAGTAGAGAGGCCTCTGACAACATAGTTGTCAGTAAGTAGTATTCAGGAGCCACGATTTGGTTAAAAAAGAGAAGACTATTCAAGCCCAAATTGAGCAATCCAGCGAAGACTGTGTAAACGGTAATACGTTTTTCATAGCCATTTGTAAAGAGAATTTGTGAACCAAGAATGGTATCTAGTGCCAGGATAATCGTACGAAAAGCGAAGAGAGAGGTTAAGATACCGCCTCCGATATATTTTTCACTACCGTAAAGTAGGATGGCATTTGGTCCTAAAACCATGAGTCCAAAACTCAGTGGAATGATAAAGAAGTTAAAGATTCGACTGCCTCTGTTAACAAGTGCGACATAGGCTTCCTTGTCACCTTTTCCTAGATAGTAACTGAGACGAGGCACACTCACTCCGATAGCTCCTGTTACAACACCAGCAATAACGGTCACAATTCGTTGAGCCATGGTGTAGTAACTAACGTTGACATCAATCCCTGTTTTAACGAGGAAGAGACGATCCAAAAAAGTGAAGAGCATATTGGCATTGGCAAAGACCAACATGGCTGTTAGAGGGAGAAAGAGCGGTTTAAAATCACTTAGGTTGATTTTAACAAGTTT
Organism: Streptococcus sp. k-163; assembly: GCF_013277555.1. GTDB lineage: Bacteria > Bacillota > Bacilli > Lactobacillales > Streptococcaceae > Streptococcus. The sequence continues at coordinate 23,313 of NZ_VMND01000023.1, forward strand.
GATGTCTCTTTTAATCCAAAAATAACTAATCAGATAGTTAATCAGCGTCGATAAACTCATCACGAGTGTGTATACAACAATATCGTGTTCATTTTTGACAAATAGGAAAATAGAGACCAGCATCAGGATACGGATGAAGGCAGTCTTGTAAAAGAGAAAACTGTAATTTTCCAGAGCTTCATTGACCCATTCGATTGAAAAAATCTGGGCAATGAGTTGAATCCCCATAACAAGGTAGACTTTTTTGATGATTGGATTATCAGTAAAGAAGAGAGGATAGGCAAGGATATAGACAGCAGTGGTCAAAATCGTACAAGCGATGCACAAATAAAAAAGACTAGAGAAGGTTCTATTAAGATCTTTTTTGTTATCCTTGACATTACTGATGGCCCGTAAACCATAGTTATAGACTCCATATGTCGCAAAGGGCAAGAAAAAGGACAAAATAGTGTCAACTGAGTTGAAGTAACCATAGTCAGTTCGGTCTAAGACACGCGCGACATAGGTTCCAGTTAGGATGGGAAAAATAATATTTAAGACACGAATTCCCATATAAGATAGAGCATTTAATTTTATACTTTTCATTCAATTTACCTCGTTTTTCATTATATCATAAAGTTAGCTAATAAGAAATGAAGGGTAGTAAGTCAAGCGATTCCTTTGAAGTTTCAAAGCTTAATTTTAAGTTTTCTTTAAGGAAAGTATATTATTCTGAAAAACTCTAAAATTTCACAGCCATTTATTAGTAATTGCTACAGAATTCCTAGTCATTACTAGAAATGGGCTAGTTTCTTTGAAGATATAGAACTGCTTAATCCTCCTATTCTAGAAAGGGAGGTCCGGTATTTCTTTCATGATAGGACTAGATTGTGGTATAATAGAGAGAATAAGTTTTTTTAGTAATACAAAGGAGAAAATAGATGATTTATGCAGGAATTCTTGCCGGTGGAACTGGTACTCGCATGGGAATTAGTAATTTGCCAAAACAATTTTTAGAGCTAGGTGATCGACCTATTTTGATTCATACAATTGAAAAATTTGTCTTGGAACCAAGCATTGAAAAAATTGTAGTTGGTGTTCATGGAGACTGGGTTTCCCATGCAGAGGATCTTGTAGATAAATATCTACCTCTTCATAAGGATCGTATCATCATCACAAAAGGTGGTGCTGACCGCAATACAAGTATTGAGAAAATCATTGAAGCCATCGATGCTTATCGTCCGCTTACACCAGAGGACATCGTTGTTACCCACGATTCTGTTCGTCCGTTTATTACGCTTCGCATGATTCAGGATAATATCCAACTTGCTCAAAATCATGACGCAGTGGACACAGTGGTAGAAGCGGTTGATACTATCGTTGAAAGCACTAATGGTCAATTCATTACAGATATTCCAAATCGTGCTCACCTCTATCAAGGACAAACACCTCAAACATTCCGTTGTAAGGACTTCATGGATCTTTACGGTTCTCTCTCTGCTGAAGAGAAGGAAATCTTGACAGATGCATGTAAGATCTTTGTAATCAAAGGAAAAGATGTGGCCTTGGCTAAGGGTGAATATTCAAATCTAAAAATCACAACAGTGACAGATTTGAAAATTGCAAAAAGTATGATTGAGAAAGACTAGTGAAATGATTAATCAAATTTATCAACTAACAAAGCCCAAGTTTATCAATGTCAAATACCAGGAAGAGGCTATTGATCAAGAGAATCATATCCTCATCCGCCCTAATTATATGGCTGTCTGTCATGCGGATCAGCGTTACTACCAAGGAAAACGTGATCCCAAGATTTTGAATAAAAAGCTTCCAATGGCGATGATTCACGAGTCATGTGGAACCGTTATTTCTGACCCGACGGGAACCTATGAGGTTGGTCAAAAAGTTGTCATGATTCCAAATCAGCCTCCTATGCAGAGTGATGAAGAATTCTATGAGAACTACATGACAGGGACCCATTTCTTGTCTAGTGGCTTTGATGGCTTTATGAGAGAGTTTGTTTCTCTCCCTAAAGACCGTGTGGTGGCTTATGATGCCATTGAAGACACGGTTGCAGCCATTACAGAGTTTGTCAGTGTCGGCATGCACGCTATGAATCGTCTATTGACCCTTGCTCATAGCAAGCGGGACCGAATCGCCGTTATCGGAGATGGAAGTCTAGCATTTGTGGTTGCTAATATTATCAATTATACTTTGCCAGAAGCAGAGATCGTGGTTATTGGTCGTCATTGGGAAAAGTTGGAACTCTTCTCATTTGCTAAAGAATGTTATATTACTGATAATATTCCTGAAGATTTGGTCTTTGATCATGCTTTTGAGTGTTGTGGTGGTGATGGTACTGGACCAGCTATTAATGACCTGATTCGCTATATTCGTCCTCAGGGAACGATTCTCATGATGGGCGTTAGCGAGTATAAAGTCAATCTCAATACACGCGATGCCTTAGAAAAAGGCTTGCTCTTGGTTGGGTCCTCTCGTTCTGGTCGTATTGATTTTGAAAATGCCATCCAAATGATGGAAGTCAAGAAATTTGCCAATCGTCTTAAAAATATCCTTTATCTAGAAGAACCTGTAAGAGAAATTAAAGATATTCACCGTGTCTTTGCGACCGATTTAAATACAGCCTTTAAAACTGTGTTTAAGTGGGAAGTATAAGTGCTGGAGGTTAATTGTGGAGAAAATCATCAAAGAAAAAATTTCTTCCTTACTTAGTCAAGAAGAGGAAGTCCTCAGTGTTGAACAACTGGGTGGAATGACCAATCAAAACTATTTGGTCAAAACAACAAATAAGCAGTACATTGTTAAATTCTTTGGTAAAGGGACAGAAAAACTGATCAATCGTCAAGATGAAAAGTACAATCTTGAACTATTAAAGGATTTAGACCTAGATGTAAAAAATTATCTTTTTGATATTGAAGCTGGTATCAAAGTAAATGAGTATATCGAATCTGCGATCACGCTTGATTCAACGTCAATCAAGACTAAGTTTGATAAAATTGCTCCAATTTTACAAACCATTCATGCTTCTGGCAAGGAATTAAGAGGAGAATTTGCTCCTTTTGAAGAAATCAAAAAATACGAATCCTTGATTGAAGAAAAAATCCCTTATGCTAACTATGAAGCAGTTCGAAAAGAAGTCTTCTCCTTAGAGAAAAGACTGGCTGACTTAGGTGTTGACAGAAAATCTTGTCATATTGATTTGGTGCCTGAAAACTTTATCGAATCACCTCAAGGACGTCTCTATCTGATTGACTGGGAATATTCATCAATGAATGATCCAATGTGGGATTTGGCTGCCCTCTTTTTAGAGTCTGAATTCACTTCCCAAGAGGAAGAAGCTTTCTTATCCCACTATGAGAGTGACCGAACACCTGTCTCTCGAGAAAAGATTGCTATCTATAAAATTTTACAAGATACTATTTGGAGTCTATGGACTGTCTATAAAGAAGAGCAAGGTGCAGATTTTGGTGATTATGGTGTGAATCGCTACCAAAGAGCTGTTGAAGGTTTGTCATATTATGGAGGTTCAGATGAAAACTAAAAATGGAGTTTCTTTTGGTCTACTCTCAGGTATTTTCTGGGGTTTAGGTCTAACAATTAGTGCTTACATCTTTTCAATTTTTACAGATTTGTCGCCCTTTGTGGTGGCCGCTGCTCACGATTTCTTGAGTATCTTTATCTTACTAGCTTTTCTCTTAGTAAAAGAAGGAAAAGTTCGTCTCTCAATTTTCTTAAATATTCGTAATGTGAGTGTTATCATCGGAGCCTTGCTAGCAGGCCCTATCGGTATGCAGGCCAATCTTTATGCAGTTAAGTATATTGGAAGTTCCTTGGCTTCATCAGTATCGGCTATTTATCCTGCGATTTCAGTTTTATTGGCTTTCTTCTTTTTGAAGCACAAGATTTCAAAAAATACTGTGTTTGGGATTGTCTTGATTATTGCAGGGATTATTGCCCAGACTTATAAGGTTGAACAGGTCAATTCCTTCTACATTGGTATTCTCTGTGCTTTGATTTGTGCTATTGCATGGGGAAGCGAGAGTGTTCTCAGCTCCTTTGCCATGGAAAGTGAATTGAGTGAAATCGAAGCCCTCTTAATCCGTCAAGTGACTTCATTCTTGTCCTATCTTGTGATTGTGCTCTTCTCTCATCAGTCATTTGCAGAAGTGGCCAATGGACAATTGCTAGGTCTCATGCTTGTCTTTGCAGCCTTTGATATGATTTCCTATTTGGCTTATTATATCGCTATTAATCGCTTGCAACCAGCCAAGGCTACAGGTTTGAACGTGAGTTATGTAGTTTGGACGGTCTTGTTTGCAGCTCTCTTCTTGGGAACAGCACTAGATATGCTGACAATTATTACGTCACTTGTCGTCATTGCTGGAGTTTATATTATTATTAAAGAATAAAGGAGATTCGTGTGAAAGCCATTATCTTAGCAGCGGGCTTGGGAACTCGCTTGCGTCCTATGACTGAAAATACCCCTAAAGCCTTGGTTCAGGTTAATCAAAAACCCTTGATTGAATACCAAATTGAGTTTTTAAAAGAAAAAGGAATCAATGATATCATCATCATTGTTGGTTACCTTAAAGAACAATTCGATTATTTGAAAGAAAAATATGGTGTTCGCCTCGTCTTCAATGATAAATACGCTGACTACAATAACTTTTACTCTCTCTATCTTGTAAAAGAAGAATTGGCAAATAGCTATGTTATTGATGCCGATAATTATCTCTTTAAAAATATGTTCCGCAATGATTTGACTCGTTCGACTTATTTTAGTGTCTATCGTGAAGATTGTACCAACGAATGGTTCTTGGTCTATGGAGATGACTATAAGGTTCAAGACATTACTGTTGATAGCAAGGCAGGTCGTATCCTTAGTGGGGTATCCTTCTGGGATGTTCCAACAGCAGCAAAAATTGTTAGCTTTATTGACAAGGCCTATGCAAGTGGTGAATTTGTCGATCTCTATTGGGACAATATGGTTAAGGATAATATCAAAGAGCTAGATGTCTATGTTGAAGAATTAGAAGGCAACAGCATCTATGAGATCGATAGTGTCCAAGACTATCATAAATTAGAAGAAATTCTTAAAAACGAAAATTAAAGATTCCAACATCTGGCTGAAATAGTCGGATGTTTTTTGATTTTTTTACGAATAGAATAGATGAGTAGAAAAAGAAATGGAGTTATTTATGAAAATCACAAACTATGAAATCTATAAGTTAAAAAAATCAGGTTTGACCAATCAACAGATTTTGAATGTCCTAGAATACGGTGAAAATGTTGATCAGGAACTTTTATTGGGTGATATTGCAGATATATCAGGTTGCCGAAATCCAGCCGTTTTTATGGAACGTTATTTTCAGATAGACGATGTGCATTTGGAGAAAGAATTTCAAAAATTTCCATCTTTCTCTATTTTAGATGACTGTTATCCTTGGGATTTGAGTGAAATATATGATGCACCTGTGCTTTTATTTTACAAGGGAAATCTCGACCTCTTGAAATTTCCAAAGGTAGCGGTTGTCGGCAGTCGTGCTTGTAGCAAACAGGGAGCTAAGTCAGTTGAAAAAGTCATTCAGGGCTTGGAAAATGAACTGGTTATCGTCAGTGGCTTAGCCAAGGGCATTGACACAGCAGCTCATATGGCAGCTCTTCAGAATGGCGGAAAAACCATTGCAGTGATTGGAACAGGACTGGATGTGTTTTATCCTAAAGCCAATAAACGCTTGCAAGACTACATCGGCAATGACCATCTGGTTCTCAGTGAATATGGACCTGGCGAACAACCTCTGAAATTTCATTTTCCTGCCCGTAATCGCATCATTGCTGGACTTTGTCGTGGTGTGATTGTAGCAGAGGCTAAGATGCGTTCAGGTAGTCTCATTACCTGTGAGAGAGCAATGGAAGAAGGGCGCGATGTCTTTGCTATACCTGGTGGCATTTTAGATGGACTATCAGACGGTTGTCATCATTTAATTCAGGAAGGTGCAAAATTGGTCACAAGCGGGAAGGATGTTCTTGCGGAATTTGAATTTTAATACTCTTCGAAAATCTCTTCAAACCACGTCAGCTTCACCTTGCTGTACTCAAGTACAGCCTGCGGCTAGCTTCCTAGTTTGCTCTTTGATTTTCATTGAGTATAAGAAGAAAGTCCGCTTACTAGACAAACTTTTCTTCTATTATAGTAGCTAAGTCTTGACAGGGTTCAAAAAATGGTTTACACTTTATAAAGTTTATTACTTTGAAAAGGTGTGATACTGTGGCTACGGCAACAAAAAAGAAAAAATCAACAGTTAAAAAAAATCTAGTAATCGTGGAGTCGCCTGCTAAGGCCAAGACGATTGAAAAATATCTAGGCAGAAACTACAAGGTTTTAGCCAGTGTCGGGCATATCCGTGATTTGAAGAAATCCAGTATGTCAGTCGATATTGAAAATAATTATGAACCGCAATATATCAATATCAGAGGAAAAGGTCCTCTTATCAATGACTTGAAAAAAGAAGCCAAAAAAGCTAATAAAGTCTTTCTGGCGAGCGACCCAGACCGTGAAGGAGAAGCGATTTCTTGGCATTTGGCCCATATTCTCAACTTGGATGAAAATGATGCCAACCGTGTGGTCTTCAATGAAATCACCAAGGATGCGGTCAAAAATGCTTTTAAAGAACCTCGCAAGATTGATATGGACTTAGTCGATGCCCAACAGGCTCGTCGTGTCCTAGACCGCTTGGTAGGCTATTCGATTTCGCCTATTTTGTGGAAGAAGGTCAAGAAGGGCTTGTCAGCAGGTCGCGTTCAGTCTATTGCGCTTAAGTTAATCATTGACCGTGAGAATGAAATTAATGCCTTCCAACCAGAAGAATATTGGACAATTGATGGCGTCTTTAAAAAGGGAACCAAGCAATTTCAGGCTTCCTTCTATGGAGTGGATGGTAAAAAGCTGAAACTGACTAGCAATGATGAGGTCAAGGAAGTCTTGTCTCGTCTGACTAATAAAGACTTTTCAGTGGATCAGGTGGATAAGAAAGAGCGCAAACGCAATGCTCCATTACCCTATACCACTTCATCTATGCAGATGGATGCTGCCAATAAAATCAATTTCCGTACTCGAAAGACCATGATGGTTGCCCAACAGCTCTATGAAGGAATTAATATCGGTTCTGGTGTTCAAGGTTTGATTACTTATATGCGTACCGATTCGACTCGTATCAGTCCTGTAGCGCAAAATGAAGCAGCAAGTTTCATTACGGACCGTTTTGGTAGCAAGTATTCTAAGCATGGTAGCAAGGTCAAAAATGCTTCAGGAGCTCAGGATGCCCACGAGGCTATTCGTCCGTCTAGTGTTTTTAATACACCGGAAAGTATTGCTAAGTATCTGGACAAGGATCAGCTCAAGCTTTATACCCTTATCTGGAATCGTTTTGTGGCGAGCCAGATGACAGCTGCTGTCTTTGATACCATGGCTGTTAAATTATCTCAAAATGGGGTTCAATTTGCTGCCAATGGTAGTCAGGTTAAGTTTGATGGTTATCTTGCTATTTATAATGATTCTGATAAGAATAAGATGTTACCAGATATGGCTGTTGGAGATGTGGTTAAGCAGGTGAATAGCAAACCAGAGCAACATTTCACTCAACCGCCTGCTCGTTATTCTGAAGCGACACTGATTAAGACCTTGGAGGAAAATGGGGTTGGACGTCCGTCAACCTACGCACCAACCATTGAAACTATTCAGAAACGTTACTATGTTCGCCTTGCAGCCAAACGTTTTGAACCAACAGAGTTGGGAGAAATTGTTAACAAGCTCATCGTTGAATATTTCCCAGATATCGTAAACGTGACCTTTACAGCTGAAATGGAAGGCAAACTGGATGACGTCGAAGTCGGAAAAGAGCAGTGGCAACGTGTCATTGATGCCTTTTACAAACCTTTCTCTAAAGAGGTTGCCAAGGCTGAAGAAGAAATGGAGAAAATCCAGATCAAGGATGAACCAGCTGGATTTGATTGTGAAGTGTGTGGCAGTCCAATGGTTATTAAACTTGGTCGATTTGGTAAGTTCTACGCTTGTAGCAATTTCCCAGATTGCCGTCATACCCAAGCAATCGTGAAAGAAATCGGTGTAGAGTGTCCAAGTTGTCATCAGGGACAAATTATTGAGCGAAAAACCAAACGTAATCGCCTCTTCTATGGTTGCAATCGTTATCCAGACTGTGAATTTACTTCTTGGGACAAGCCTGTTGGTCGTGACTGTCCAAAATGTGGCAACTTCCTCATGGAGAAAAAAGTCCGTGGTGGTGGCAAGCAGGTTGTTTGCAGCAAGGGTGACTACGAGGAAGAAAAGATTAAATAAGAGGAGAGTCCTGAAAGTGAATTTCAGGCTCTTTTGGTTAGGACTTGACAAAATTCATCATTGTATGCGAAACTAGAAGAAGATTATTTTATACTCAATGAAAATCAAAGAGCAAACTAGGAAACTAGCCGCAGGTTGCTCAAAGCACTGCTTTGAGGTTGCAGATAAGACTGACGAAGTCAGGAACCATACCTACGGTAAGGCGACGCTGACGTGGTTTGAAGAGATTTTCGAAGAGTATTAACTAGGAGAAGTTATGCGTCTTATCTATCTGATAATTGGTTTTTTATCACTAGCTTTGGCTATTGTTGGGGTTGTTTTACCCTTGTTGCCTACAACTCCCTTTCTTTTGCTGTCTATTGCTTGTTTCTCTAGAAGTTCCAAGCGTTTCGAAGACTGGCTCTATCATACCAAGCTCTATCAAGCATATGTAGCTGATTTTCGCGAGACCAAGTCTATTGCGCGTGAACGTAAGAAAAAAATTATCGTATCTATCTACATCTTGATGGGAATTTCTATTTACTTTGCCCCTCTCTTACCAGTCAAAATTGGTCTAGGAGCCTTGACTATCTTTATCACTTATTATCTCTTCAAGGTCATTCCGGACAAAGAATAAAAAATAGTAACTATTTTCCTTGATATAAATAAAAGAATATTTACAATAATATGATATAATAAATTCGAAGTAATAATCAAGGAGAATCAAATGATTTACGAATTTTGTGCTGAAAATGTGACCTTGCTTGAAAAAGCGATGCAGGCTGGAGCTCGTCGAATCGAACTCTGTGACAATCTTGCAGTTGGTGGGACAACTCCCAGCTATGGAGTGACCAAGGCAGCGGTTGAACTGGCTTCTGACTACGATACGACCATCATGACCATGATTCGTCCACGTGGTGGCGACTTTGTCTATAATGAACTAGAAATTGCTATCATGCTAGAAGACATTCGGTTGACTGCTCAGGCTGGAAGTCAAGGAGTTGTATTTGGAGCCTTAACTGCTGATAAGAAGTTGGATAAGGCTAATCTAGAGAAGCTGATTGCGGCATCCAAAGGGATGGAAATTGTCTTCCACATGGCCTTTGATGAATTGAGTGATGAAGATCAGTTGGAAGCCATTGACTGGCTCAGCCAAGCTGGAGTTACTCGTATCCTAACTCGTGCTGGTGTGTCTGGCGATTCACTAGAGAAACGTTTTGCTCACTATCACAGAATTTTGGAATATGCTAAAGGTAAAATTGAAATTTTACCAGGTGGGGGGATTGACTTGGACAACCGTCAAACCTTTATCGACCAGCTGGGTGTGACACAATTGCATGGAACCAAGGTTGTCTTTTAAAAAATAGAAAGGAACTGCTAGCTTTGGGTAGCAGTTTTCACTTATGTTTGAAATTTTTAAATCCTATCAGTTTAATCAAGAAAAGGCTCATGCTTTTGGTTTTGTAGAAAATAGTGGAGTCTGGACCTATAGTTGCCAGATTTTGCAGGGTGACTTTGTCATGACTGTGTCCATTACTGCTGATAATGTGAACTTTCAAGTCTTTGATCAGGAAACGGGCGACCTATATCCTCAAGTTCATATGGAAAGCATGAGGGGTAGTTTTGTCGGAAATGTCCGTGAGACTTGTCTGGAGATTCTTTACAAGATTCGGAAGGCTTGTTTTGATGTGCAAGATTTTATCTGTCCTCAGACTAAGCGAATCATGACTCAGGTTCAGGAACAGTATGGTAATCAGTTGGAGTATCTGTGGGAGAAATCGCCTGATACGGCAGTCTTAAGACATGAAGGCAATAAAAAGTGGTATGCCGTCTTGATGAAAATCTCTTGGGATAAGCTGGAAAAGGGCAGAGAAGGACAAGTGGAAACAGTCAATCTCAAACATGACCAAGTAGCTGATTTGCTTTCAAAAAAGGGCATTTATCCAGCTTTTCATATGAATAAACGCTACTGGATTAGTGTGGCGCTTGATAATACTTTATCAGATGAAGAAGTACTGGAATTGATGGAAAAAAGTTGGAACTTAACCACTAAAAAATGAAACATTTCAAGTTTTTTCAAGTACTTTCAATTAGCAAAATATTCTTTACTGAAGAAATTTTCAGAAAATATTGGATTTTTTCTTGACAACTACTTTTGGCTATGCTAAAATACTAAACAAGATATCAAACGAAGGAGAAAGTCAAACATGAAAACAGCTAAGTTTAATCAATTTGCTTTGTTGTTGAGGTACTCGGGCTAGTGCAAAATGCATTAGTCCTGTTTGGCTTACCAAGCGGGAGTAAATCAACATCTCGCTTGGGTTTCTGAGCGAGATGTTTTTTTACAACCATATTTGGAAAAGGGGAAATCACATGAGAATAGTTGAATTTCTAGATACTAGCCTTCGGGATGGAGAGCAGACACCTGGTGTTAATTTTTCAATCAAGGAAAAAATTGCCATTGCAAGGCAGCTGGAGAAATGGGGTATTTCAGCCATTGAAGCTGGTTTTCCGGCGGCTAGTCCAGATTCATTCACAGCAGTTCAGGAGATTGCAAAGGTCTTGAAGAAAACAGCGGTGACTGGTCTAGCCCGTTCTGTCAAGTCCGATATCGATGCTTGTTACGAGGCTCTCAAGGATGCCAAATATCCACAGGTTCATGTCTTTATTGCTACCAGTCCGATTCACCGCAAGTATAAGCTCAATAAGAGCAAGGAAGAGATTTTGGAAGCTATTAAGGAACATGTTTCTTATGCCTGTTCTAAGTTTGAAGTGGTCGAATTCTCTCCTGAGGATGCGACTAGAACAGAGTTGGATTTTCTCTTGCAAGTTGTTCAAACAGCTGTTGATGCAGGGGCGTCTTATATCAATATTCCTGATACAGTTGGTTTTACCACACCAGAAGAATACGGAGCTATTTTTAAATACTTGATTGAGAATGTTAAGACGGATCGTCAGATTATCTATTCGCCTCACTGTCACGATGACCTTGGCATGGCAGTAGCTAATAGCCTTGCTGCTGTTAAGAATGGAGCAGGACGAGTCGAAGGAACCATCAATGGTATCGGGGAGAGAGCTGGCAATGCTGCTTTGGAAGAAATTGCAGTGGCGCTCAATATTCGCCAAGATTACTACCAAGCTGAGACAAGCATTATCCTAAACGAAACCATCAATACGTCAGAAATGGTTTCTCGCTTCTCAGGTATTCCAGTTCCTAAAAACAAGGCGATTGTTGGAGGAAATGCCTTCTCTCACGAGTCTGGTATTCACCAAGATGGGATTCTTAAAAATCCTCTCACTTATGAGATTATCACCCCTGAATTGGTCGGTATCAAGAGTAACAGCCTCCCACTTGGAAAATTGTCTGGTCGCCATGCCTTTGTTGAGAAACTAAGAGAATTGGCCCTAGACTTTACAGAGGAGGACATCAAACCACTCTTTGCTAAGTTCAAGGCGCTGGCCGATAAGAAACAAGAAATCACAGATGCAGATATTCGTGCTCTAGTAGCTGGAACCATGGTTGAAAATCCAGAAGGTTTCCACTTTGATGATTTACAACTGCAAACCCATGCAGATAATGACATTGAAGCGCTTGTTAGCCTGGCTAATATGGATGGTGAGAAGGTCAAATTTAATGCGACAGGGAAAGGTTCTGTTGAGGCAATCTTTAACGCTATCGACAAGTTCTTTAATCAATCCGTTCGCTTGGTGTCCTATACCATTGATGCTGTGACAGATGGAATTGATGCCCAGGCTCGGGTCTTGGTCACTGTTGAAAACAGAGATACAGAAACCATCTTTAACGCAGCAGGTCTTGATTTCGATGTGTTGAAGGCTTCTGCTATTGCCTATATCAATGCTAATACTTTTGTTCAAAAAGAGAATGCTGGTGAGATGGGACGCAGTGTTTCCTATCGCGACATGCCTAGTATGTAAAGGAGAATGCTATGACAAAGAAAATAGTAGCTTTAGCAGGGGATGGAATCGGCCCAGAAATCATGGAGGCTGGGTTAGAGGTTCTGGAGGCTCTAGCTAAAAAAACAGGCTTTGATTATGAAATAGACAGACGACCTTTTGGAGGTGCAGGTATTGATGCAGCAGGGCATCCTTTACCTGATGAAACCCTCAAGGCAAGTAGAGAAGCAGATGCCATTCTTCTAGCGGCTATCGGTAGTCCTCAGTATGATGGAGCAGCGGTTCGGCCTGAACAAGGCTTGCTAGCTCTTCGTAAGGAACTCAATCTTTACGCTAATATTCGCCCTGTAAAAATCTTTGACAGTCTCAAGCATTTGTCACCACTCAAACCAGAACGAATTGCTGGTGTAGACTTTGTCGTGGTGCGTGAGTTGACAGGTGGGATTTACTTTGGAGATCATATTTTTGAAGAGCAAAAAGCGCGTGATATCAACGACTATAGCTATGAGGAAGTGGAGCGGATTATTCGCAAAGCCTTTGAAATTGCAAGAAATCGCAGAAAAATCGTTACTAGTATCGATAAGCAAAATGTTCTAGCGACCTCAAAACTCTGGCGGAAAGTAGCTGAGGAAGTCGCGCAGGATTTCCCAGATGTAACCTTGGAGCACCGGCTAGTCGACTCATCTGCTATGCTCATGATTACCAATCCTGCCAAGTTCGACGTCATCGTAACGGAAAATCTTTTTGGAGATATTCTCTCTGATGAATCAAGCGTTCTATCTGGTACACTTGGCGTCATGCCATCAGCCAGTCATTCTGAAAATGGACCAAGTCTCTATGAGCCCATTCACGGTTCAGCTCCTGATATTGCAGGTCAAGGAATTGCAAATCCTATTTCCATGATTTTATCAGTGGCCATGATGTTGAGAGATAGTTTTGGACGTTATGAGGATGCAGAGCGTATCGAGCGTGCTGTTGGGGCAAGTTTGGCAGCTGGTATATTAACGAGAGATATAGGAGGTCAGGCTTCGACCAAGGAAATGACAGAAGCCATTATTGCAAGGTTATGAAGTTAGATGAAAAAATTACTCTAGTCCTTTTGATTTGGAATGTCATCATTTTCTTGATTTATGGCATTGACAAATCCAAGGCAAGGAGAAGAACTTGGCGTATCCCAGAGAAAATCTTACTCATTTTAGCTCTTTCTTGTGGTGGTTTTGGTGCTTGGTTAGCAGGAATCAGCTTTCATCACAAGACTCGAAAATGGTACTTTAAAACAGTTTGGTTTCTTGGGATGGTGACCACACTATTAGCCTTATATGTTATTTGGAGGTAATGGATGGCAGGAAAATCGATTTTTGATAAATTATGGGACCGTCATGTCATCACAGGAGAAGAGGGGCAACCCCAGCTCATGTATGTGGATCAGCACTACATCCACGAGGTGACCAGTCCTCAGGCTTTTCAAGGACTGCGAGATGCAGGACGAAGATTGAGACGACCAGACTTGACATTTGGAACTTTTGACCACAATGTCCCGACGGTCAATATCTACGATATTAGAGATGTCATTTCCAAGGCTCAAATTGATAAGCTAGCTGAAAATGTTGAGGAGTTTGGGATTGAACATGCGGCCCACGGTTCCGAAAAGCAAGGAATCGTTCATATGGTGGGGCCAGAGACAGGACGGACCCAACCAGGAAAATTCATCGTCTGTGGAGACAGCCATACGGCAACTCACGGAGCTTTTGGAGCAATCGCCTTTGGAATTGGAACCAGTGAGGTCGAACATGTCTTTGCGACACAGACCCTCTGGCAGGTCAAACCTAAGAAAATGTTGGTTGAATTCACTGGTGTTCCTCAAAAGGGAGTCTATTCCAAGGACTTCATTTTAGCCTTGATTGCAAAGTACGGCGTTGCTTGCGGCGTTGGCTATGTGGTGGAATATCGGGGACAAGCGATTGATGCACTGAGCATGGAAGAGCGAATGACCATCTGCAACATGTCCATCGAGTTTGGTTCTAAGATGGGAATCATGAATCCGGACCAAACCACCTATGATTATCTAAAAGGACGGGAATGTGTTCCAGAGAACTTTGAAGAGGCAGTGGCAGATTGGAAAACAATTGTCAGTGATGAGGATGCCGTTTATGATAAGGTTATCCAGATGGATGTCTCAGACTTGGCTCCCATGGTGACCTGGGGGACCAATCCTGCTATGGGTGTTGACTTTGACAGTAGCTTCCCAGAAATTAAGGATATGAATGATGAGCGAGCCTACAACTACATGAACTTGGAACCAGGTCAAAAGCCAGCAGATATTGAACTGGGCTATATCTTTATCGGTTCATGTACCAATGCTCGTCTCAGCGACTTGCAACTTGCTGCGCGATTTGTCAAAGGGAAGAAAATTGCTCCCAACTTAACGGCTATCGTAGTCCCAGGCTCTCGTCCTGTCAAACGAGCTGCTGAGAAGTTGGGCTTGGATAAAGTTTTCTTAGATGCTGGATTTGAGTGGAGAGACCCAGGTTGCTCTATGTGCCTAGGGATGAATCCTGACAAGGTACCAGATGGTGTCCACTGCGCTTCAACCAGCAACCGTAACTTTGAAGACAGACAGGGCTTTGGTGCTAAGACTCATCTCTGTAGTCCAGCTATGGCAGCTGCGGCAGCTATCGCCGGGCGCTTCGTAGATGTTCGGCTAATGCCAGAGGCCCAGTAAGGAGAGGATATGGAGAAATTCACAGTTTATACAGGAACGACCGTTCCTCTTATGAATGATAACATCGACACCGACCAAATCCTACCCAAGCAGTTTCTCAAGTTAATTGATAAAAAAGGCTTTGGTAAGTACCTCATGTATGCTTGGCGTTATCTGGATGATCTCTATACTGAGGATCCAGACTTTGTCTTTAACAGATCTGAATACCGTAAAGCAACTATACTCATCTCAGGGGATAACTTTGGGGCAGGTTCTTCGAGAGAACACGCAGCTTGGGCTCTAGCAGACTATGGTTTTAAAGTCGTGATTGCAGGGTCTTTTGGTGATATTCATTACAATAATGAACTCAATAATGGCATGTTGCCTATTGTACAGCCTAGAGAGGTTAGAGAGAAACTAGCCCAGCTAAAACCAACCGACCAGGTAACTGTGGACTTGGAACAACAAAAAATCATCTCACCAATTGGAGAATTCACTTTTGAAATCGATAGCGAATGGAAACACAAACTCTTAAATGGTTTGGATGATATTGGTATTACTTTGCAGTATGAAGATTTGATTGCTTCTTATGAAAAACAAAGACCAGCCTACTGGCAGGATTAGAAGAAAAATAGAAAAGGAAATAGAACTATGACAAAACACATTCAATGGAACGGAACACTTTCACAAGAAGGCTATGATATTTTAAAAGGTGAGGGCGGATGTATCGTTTGTCCTACAAAAGTTGGCTACATTATTATGACTAGCGACAAGGCAGGACTTGAGCGCAAGTTCGCAGCTAAAGAGCGTAACCGTAACAAACCAGGTGTTGTTCTCTGCGGTAGCATGGATGAGCTTCGTGCTTTAGCACAACTTAACCCAGAAATTGAAGCCTTCTACCAAAAACATTGGGATGAAGATATTCTTCTTGGTTGTATCCTTCCTTGGAAACCAGAAGCCTTTGAAAAACTCAAAGCATACGGTGATGGCCGTGAAGAACTCATGACTGACGTGCGTGGAACGAGCTGTTTCGTTATTAAGTTCGGGAAAGCAGGTGAACAATTGGCTACCAAACTTTGGGAAGAAGGCAAGATGGTTTATGCCTCATCAGCTAACCCATCTGGAAAAGGAAACCGTGGTAAGGTAGAAGGTATCGGAGAACGTATCGAAGGAGCAGTGGATCTTGTCATCGAAGCAGACGACTATGTGGCATCTATCCAGCCTGACAAAACGATTGAAACACGCTATGAGCAAGGTGTGATGGTCTCTATGGTCGATAAAGACGGAAAACTCATCCCAGAACAAGGAGGAGCACGCTCAACTTCACCAGCTCCAGTTGTGATCCGCAAAGGGCTTGACATTGATAAAATCATGATGCATTTGTCAGATACCTTTAACTCATGGGACTACCGCCAGGGTGAGTATTATTAGGATAGAGAAGAACTGGGGAGAAAATAATCTCTCCTCTTTCTTTTATTATTTACACAAGTAAAATCCGAACATTATAATTTAATTCATAAAAATATTTGACAAAAACTGTACTTTGTTTTATAATAAATTAAGGAAACGTCGGAAAAGGCGTAGTGATGCGAGAGCATAGGTAGGTCATTACAAAAGAAACGAGACATCGATATGTTAAATGAATTTCCAATTTTTGATTACGAAGATATTCAATTGATTCCAAATAAATGTGTCATTAAAAGCCGTGCAGAAGCGGATACAAGTGTCACTTTAGGAAATCACACCTTTAAACTACCTGTTGTGCCAGCTAATATGCAGACGATTTTGGATGAAAATGTAGCAGAGCAACTAGCTAAAGGTGGTTACTTCTACATTATGCACCGTTTTGATGAGGCGGGACGCATTCCCTTTATTAAACGCATGCACGATCAAGGGCTCATTGCTTCCATTTCTGTCGGTGTTAAGGACTACGAGTATGATTTCGTTAGCCAGCTGAAGGCTGATGTTCCTGAGTACATCACGATTGACATTGCCCACGGTCATGCGGATAGCGTGATTTCTATGATTCAACACATTAAAAAAGAATTGCCAGATACCTTTGTCATTGCTGGAAATGTGGGAACACCAGAAGCTGTACGTGAATTGGAGAATGCTGGTGCAGATGCTACTAAGGTCGGAATCGGACCTGGTAAGGTTTGTATTACCAAGGTTAAGACTGGTTTTGGTACAGGTGGTTGGCAATTGGCTGCCCTTCGTTGGTGTGCCAAGGCTGCACGTAAACCGATTATCGCTGATGGAGGAATTCGTACTCATGGTGATATTGCCAAGTCTATCCGCTTCGGTGCCAGCATGGTCATGATTGGTTCCCTCTTTGCAGGACATATTGAAAGTCCAGGGAAAACGATTGAAGTCGATGGTGAACAATTCAAAGAATATTATGGTTCAGCCTCACAATATCAAAAAGGTGCTTACAAAAATGTGGAGGGCAAACGAATCTTGCTTCCTGCAAAAGGTCATCTGCAAGATACTTTAACTGAGATGGAACAAGACCTTCAAAGTGCTATTTCTTATGCAGGTGGACGTCAGGTTGCTGACCTTAAACATGTTGATTATGTTATCGTGAAAAACTCCATCTGGAATGGGGATGCTTCCCACTAAGACGGCCTATCTCACTAGAAAAAAACTTGTTATTAGAGCAAATTTCTGTTATAATAAAACAAGTTTCCACCCTTAGTGTAATGGATATCACGTAAGATTCCGGTTCTTGAGATGGGGGTTCGATTCCCTCAGGGTGGATGTAAACATCCTAAAAAGCCTTTAATAGGGCTTTTTTCTTTATCTTACCCCAAGTTTTTCCCTAAAACTGAAAATCATATTCTATAGAATGCCCAACTCTCCTCCAGTCCCGTTTTAGAGTGACTCAGGGGGCTTTTTTTGATATAATAAAAAGGACTGCTATCAGTTAGAAAGAGGTTGGTATGAAAGAATTACAAACTGTACTAAAGAACCATTTTGCAATCGAATTTGCAGACAAAAATTTACTGGAGACTGCCTTCACTCATACGAGTTATGCCAATGAGCACCGCCTCTTAAAAATTTCACACAATGAACGCTTGGAATTTTTAGGAGACGCTGTTCTACAGTTATTGATTTCAGAATATCTATATAAAAAATATCCTAAAAAGCCTGAGGGTGATTTGTCCAAACTCCGTGCTATGATTGTCCGTGAGGAGAGTTTGGCTGGTTTTGCGCGTGATTGCCAGTTTGATCAGTTTATCAAGCTTGGTAAAGGGGAAGAAAAATCTGGGGGGCGCAATCGTGACACCATTCTTGGTGATGCCTTTGAGGCCTTTCTAGGTGCCCTTCTTTTGGATAAGGATGTGGCCAAGGTCAAGGAATTTATCTATCAAGTCATGATTCCTAAGGTTGAAGCAGGCGAGTTTGAGATGATTACAGACTACAAAACCCATCTCCAAGAGTTACTTCAGGTCAATGGGGATGTGGCTATTCGTTATCAGGTAATTTCTGAAACGGGTCCTGCCCACGATAAGGTTTTTGATGTAGAAGTTCTTGTTGAAGGTAAGAGCATTGGTCAAGGCAAAGGTCGTTCTAAGAAATTAGCAGAGCAGGAAGCTGCCAAAAATGCCGTCGAGAAAGGGCTGGATTCATGTATTTAAAGGAAATCGAAATTCAGGGATTCAAGTCTTTTGCTGATAAGACCAAGGTTGTCTTTGACCAAGGTGTGACGGCAGTTGTTGGCCCCAATGGATCTGGAAAGTCGAATATTACAGAAAGTCTGCGTTGGGCCTTGGGGGAGTCTAGTGTCAAGAGTCTCCGTGGCGGCAAGATGCCGGATGTCATTTTTGCTGGAACTGAAAGTCGCAAACCGCTCAATTATGCTTCTGTAGTTGTGACTTTGGATAATAATGACGGATTTATCAAGGACGCAGGTCAAGAAATCAGGGTAGAACGCCATATCTATCGTAGTGGAGATAGCGAATACAAAATTGACGGCAAGAAAGTCCGTCTGCGTGATATTCATGATCTTTTCTTGGATACAGGTTTGGGACGAGATTCCTTCTCCATCATTTCCCAAGGAAAGGTTGAGGAAATTTTTAATTCCAAACCTGAGGAACGCCGTGCTATTTTTGAAGAAGCTGCTGGGGTTTTAAAATACAAGACTCGCAGAAAAGAAACTGAGAGCAAACTGCAGCAAACTCAGGATAATCTAGACCGTCTTGAAGACATTATCTACGAGTTGGATAATCAAATCAAGCCTCTTAAAAAGCAAGCTGAAAATGCTCGTAAGTTTCTAGACTTGGAAGGTCAACGCAAGGCTATTTACTTAGATGTCCTGGTTGCTCAAATCACGGAAAATAAGGCTGAATTAGAGTTGACAGAAGAAGAGTTGGCTCAGGTTCAGGAACTCTTGACGAGCTACTACCAGAAGCGTGAAAAATTAGAAGAAGAAAATCAGAATCTCAAGAAGCAACGTCAAGATTTACAGGCTGAAATGGCCAAAGATCAGGGCAGTTTGATGGACTTGACCAGTCTGATTAGTGATTTAGAGAGAAAATTAGCCCTATCTAAACTAGAATCTGAGCAAGTAGCCCTCAATCAACAGGAAGCACAAGCTCGTTTGGCTGCTTTGGAAGATAAGAGAAAATCACTCAGCAAAGAAAAATCTGATAAGGAAAGCTCTTTAGCCCTTTTAGAAGAAAATCTAATCCAAAATAATCAAAAACTCAATCGTTTAGAAGCTGAATTACTAGCTTTTTCAGATGATCCTGACCAGATGATTGAGCTCTTACGTGAACGCTTTGTGGCTCTTCTACAAGAAGAAGCCGATGTCTCAAACCAACTGACCCGCATCGAGAATGAGTTGGAAAATAGCCGTCAGCTTTCTCAAAAACAAGCAGATCAACTAGAAAAGCTCAAAGAACAACTAGCTTCAGCTAAAGAGAAGGCTAGTCAGCAAGAGGCTGAGCTTGAAACTGCTAAGGAGCAGGTTCAGAAATTATTGGCTGATTACCAAGTCTGTGCCAAGGAGCAAGAGGAGCAGAAAACTTCCTATCAAGCTCAACAAAGTCAACTCTTTGACCGTCTGGATAGTCTTAAAAACAAACAGGCTAGAGCCCAGAGTTTGGAAAATATCCTGAGAAATCACAGTAACTTTTACGCGGGTGTTAAGAGTGTTCTCCAAGAAAAAGACCGCCTTGGTGGGATTATTGGTGCAGTCAGTGAGCATTTAACTTTTGATGTGCGTTATCAAACTGCCCTAGAGATTGCGCTTGGAGCGAGTAGTCAGCATATCATCGTAGAAGATGAAGAGTCGGCAACTAGAGCCATTGATTTCCTTAAACGGAACAGAGCCGGTCGTGCAACCTTCCTTCCGTTGACGACGATCAAGGCGCGTACGATTTCAAGCCAGAATCAAGATGCTATCGCATCAAGTCCGGGATTTTTGGGTATGGCAGATGAGTTGGTTACTTTTGATACTAGACTGGAATCCATTTTCAAGAACTTACTAGCTACGACGGCTATCTTTGATACTGTAGAACATGCGCGTGCAGCCGCGCGCCAAGTTCGTTATCAGGTTCGTATGGTCACTTTGGACGGCACAGAGTTGCGCACGGGTGGTTCTTATGCAGGTGGTGCCAATCGCCAGAATAACAGCATTTTCATCAAGCCAGAACTGGAACAATTGCAAAAAGAAATTGCTGAAGAAGAAGCAAGCTTGCGTTCAGAAGAGGCGAGTTTGAAGACCTTGCAAGATGAGATGGCTAGATTGACAGAAAGATTAGAAGCCATCAAATCTCAGGGGGAGCAGGCACGTATTCAGGAGCAAGGCTTGTCCCTCGCTTATCAGCAGACCAGCCAACAAGTTGAAGAACTGGAAACTCTTTGGAAACTTCAAGAAGAGGAATTAAATCGTCTTTCTGACGGAGATTGGCAAGTAGATAAAGAAAAATACCAAGAGCGCCTTGCTACTATTGCCAGTGACAAGCAAAATCTGGAAGCTGAGATTGAAGAGATTAAGTCTAACAAAAACGCCATCCAAGAACGTTATCAGACCTTGCAAGAAGAGGTAGCGCAAGCTCGCTTGCTTAAGACAGAACTGCAAGGGCAAAAACGTTATGAAGTGGCTGATATTGAACGCCTAGGTAAGGAACTAGATAATCTCGATCTTGAACAAGATGAAATCCAACGCCTTCTTCAAGAAAAGGTTGATAATATTGAGAAGGTTGATACAGAACTGCTCAGTCAACAGGCTGAAGAAGCTAAAAACCAGAAAACAAATCTCCAACAAGGTTTGATTCGCAAGCAGTTTGAGTTGGATGATATTGAAGGTCAGCTGGATGATATTGCTAGTCATTTGGACCAGGCTCGCCAACAGAATGAGGAGTGGATTCGCAAGCAAACACGTGCTGAAGCCAAGAAAGAAAAGATCAGCGAGCGCTTGCGCCATTTACAAAGCCAATTAACAGACCAATACCAGATTAGCTATACTGAAGCACTAGAAAAGGCACATGAATTGGAAAACCTCAATCTGGCAGAGCAAGAGGTGCAGGATTTAGAGAAGGCTATTCGCTCACTGGGTCCTGTCAATTTGGATGCTATTGAACAGTACGAAGAAGTTCACAGCCGTCTGGATTTCCTCAATAGCCAAAGTGATGACATTTTGTCAGCGAAAAACCTGCTCCTTGAGACCATTACAGAGATGAATGATGAGGTCAAGGAACGCTTTAAATCAACCTTTGAAGCCATTCGTGAATCCTTTAAAGTGACCTTCAAGCAGATGTTTGGCGGAGGTCAGGCGGACCTCATTTTGACTGAGGGAGACTTGCTGACAGCTGGGGTTGAGATTTCTGTTCAACCGCCAGGTAAGAAAATCCAGTCTCTCAACCTTATGAGTGGTGGTGAAAAAGCCCTGTCGGCTCTTGCTTTGCTCTTCTCCATTATCCGTGTAAAGACCATTCCTTTTGTTATCTTGGATGAGGTAGAGGCTGCACTGGATGAAGCCAATGTTAAACGTTTCGGGGATTACCTCAATCGATTTGACAAGGACAGCCAGTTTATCGTTGTGACACACCGTAAGGGAACCATGGCAGCGGCTGATTCTATCTATGGAGTGACCATGCAAGAATCAGGTGTGTCAAAAATTGTTTCGGTGAAGTTAAAAGATTTAGAAAGTATTGAAGGATGACAATTAAACTAGTAGCAACAGATATGGACGGAACTTTTCTAGATGGAAACGGACGCTTTGATATGGATCGCCTCAAGTCTCTCTTGGCTTCCTACAAGGAAAAAGGGATTTACTTTGCAGTGGCTTCAGGGCGTGGATTTCTGTCTCTAGAAAAATTATTTGCTGATGTTCGTGATGACATTATTTTTATCGCTGAAAATGGCAGTTTGGTAGAATATCGAGGTCAAGACTTGTATGAAGCGACCATGTCTCGTGAGTTTTATCTGGCAACTTTTGAAAAGCTGAAAACTTCACCTTATGTAGACATCAATAAATTACTCTTGACGGGCAAAAAAGGCTCTTATGTTCTGGATACGGTTGATGAGACCTATTTGAAAGAGAGCCAGCATTATAATGAAAATATCCAAAAAGTAGCGAGTTTGGAAGATATCACAGATGACATTTTCAAATTTACAACCAATTTCACAGAAGAAACGCTAGAAGCTGGGGAAGCTTGGGTAAACGAAAACGTTCCTGGTGTGAAGGCTATGACAACTGGCTTTGAATCCATTGATATTGTTCTGGACTATGTCGATAAGGGTGTGGCTATTGTTGAATTAGCTAAAAAACTTGGCATCACAATGGATCAGGTTATGGCTTTTGGAGACAATCTAAATGACTTGCATATGATGCAGGTTGTAGGACATCCTGTAGCTCCTGAAAATGCACGACCTGAAATTTTAGAATTAGCAGAGACTGTGATTGGTCACCATAAAGACCAGTCGGTTATAGCTTATATGGAGGGCTTATAATGGCAGATATAAAATTGATTGCATTGGACTTGGATGGGACCTTGCTAACTACTGATAAAAGGCTGACGGATCGTACTAAGGCAACCTTGAAAGCAGCGCGTGATCGTGGTATCAAGGTCGTATTAACAACTGGTCGTCCCTTAAAAGCTATGGATTTCTTTCTCCATGAGCTAGGGACTGACGGTCAGGAAGATGAGTATACGATTACCTTTAATGGTGGTTTGGTTCAGAAGAATACAGGTGAAATCCTTGATAAAACAGTCTTTTCATATGATGATGTGGCACGTTTGTATGAAGAAACAGAGAAATTATCACTGCCTCTTGATGCCATCTCAGAAGGAACTGTTTATCAAATCCAATCGGACCAAGAAAGTCTTTATGCCAAATTCAATCCAGCATTGACCTTTGTTCCAGTGGCCTTTGAAGACCTATCCAGCCAAATGACCTATAATAAATGTGTGACTGCCTTTGCTCAAGAACCCTTGGATGCAGCCATTCAGAAGATTTCTCCAGAATTGTTTGACCAATATGAAATCTTTAAATCACGTGAAATGTTGCTAGAGTGGTCACCAAAGAATGTTCATAAAGCAACAGGTTTGGCAAAACTAATCAGCCATCTTGGAATCGACCAAAGTCAAGTTATGGCCTGTGGTGATGAGGCCAATGACCTTTCTATGATTGAGTGGGCAGGGCTCGGTGTTGCCATGCAAAACGCTGTTCCTGAAGTTAAGGCAGTCGCAAATGTGGTAACTCCAATGACCAATGATGAGGAAGCTGTCGCCTGGGCTATCGAAGAATATGTGCTAAAGGAGAACTAAGATATGGGATTATTTGACCGTCTATTCGGAAAAAAAGAAGAACCTAAAATCGAAGAAGTTGTAAAAGAAGCTCTGGAAAATCTTGATTTGTCTGAAGATGTTGAGCCTTCTCTTACAGAAGCTGAGGAAGTTCCTCATGAAGAAGCAGAAGTTGAAAGTTCTGAAGAAGCTGTGTTTGAAGAAGACGAAAATCAAGAGACAGTTGAAGAAAGTCTGGATTCAGAGTCAACTGTAGAAGTTTCTCAAGAAGAAATAGAAGAATTTCCAACATCAGAAGAAGTTATAGATGAAGAGGATACTGAGCTTCTAGAGACTGTAGAAGAAAATAGTTTTGAAGTTCTTGAAGCAGAAAGGCCTCAAGCAGAAGAAACTGTTCAGGAAAAATATGACCGTAGTCTTAAGAAAACTCGTACAGGCTTCGGTGCCCGCTTGAATGCCTTCTTTGCTAATTTCCGCTCTGTCGATGAAGAATTCTTCGAGGAGTTGGAAGAACTGTTGATCATGAGTGACGTTGGTGTCCAAGTCGCTTCTAACTTAACAGAGGAGCTACGTTACGAAGCCAAGCTTGAAAACGCCAAGAAACCCGAAGCACTTCGCCGTGTCATCATTGAGAAATTGGTTGAACTTTATGAAAAAGGTGGCAACTACGATGAAAGAATCCACTTCCAAGATGGCTTGACAGTCATGCTCTTTGTTGGGGTTAATGGTGTTGGGAAAACAACTTCTATCGGGAAACTAGCCCACCGCTACAAACAAGCAGGTAAGAAAGTCATGTTGGTTGCGGCAGATACCTTCCGTGCAGGAGCAGTGGCCCAGCTAGCTGAATGGGGCCGTCGTGTGGACGTTCCAGTTGTGACTGGACCTGAAAAAGCTGACCCAGCCAGTGTGGTCTTTGATGGCATGGAACGTGCCGTGGCTGAAGGTATCGATATTCTCATGATTGATACTGCTGGTCGTTTGCAAAACAAAGAAAACTTAATGGCAGAATTGGAAAAGATTGGTCGTATCATCAAACGTGTTGTGCCAGAAGCCCCTCATGAAACTTTCTTGGCTCTTGATGCATCAACAGGTCAGAATGCCTTGGTACAGGCCAAAGAATTTTCGAAAATCACACCTTTAACGGGAATTGTCTTGACTAAGATTGATGGAACTGCTCGAGGTGGTGTTGTTTTAGCCATCCGTGAAGAACTCAATATTCCTGTAAAATTGATTGGTTTTGGTGAAAAAATCGATGATATTGGAGAGTTTAACTCAGAAAACTTTATGAAAGGTCTCTTGGAAGGCTTAATCTAATCAGAAGCAAAAATCCTGCAAGGCATAAACTTGCAGGAAATTTTTTTATTCTAAACGACCATCTTGACGGTAGGCGATATCTGGTTGCCAAGTCCATTTGGCACCGAATTTTTCAAGTAAGTCAAAGCTAGCTTGAGGTCCCATGCTTCCAGCTTTATAGTCATGAAGTGGGGCACCATTTTCAGCCCAGAGCTCTTCGATACGGTCAATCAATTTCCATGAGGCACCAACTTCATCCCAGTGGCTAAAGTTAGTTGAGTTGTTATTTAAGACATCATAAATCAATTTCTCGTATGGTTCTGGAGAAGCACCAGTTGCGGTCGCATCTGTACGGTAATCAAGTGAGTTAGGAGCTAAGTTGAATTCTTCTCCTACCTGTTTCCCATTTAGGCTAAGAGAGAATCCTTCTGTTGGTTGGATATAGATGGTCAAAATGTTTGGAGCAAGTGGCTCACCAAAGATAGAATCCATTTGTTTAAAGACAATGTTGACATGAGTTCCTTTTTCAGTCAGACGTTTACCCGTACGGAAGAAGAAAGGAACACCACGGAATCGATCGCTGTCTACAAAGAAGGCACCAGACGCAAAGGTTTCAGTTGTTGATTCTGGATTAACATTTGGCTCGCTACGATAAGAGATGTATTTCATTCCATCAATCTTACCTGAACGGTATTGACCACGGATAAAGTGTTCTTTAAGCTCTTCATCTGTTGGATGATAGAGGTTTTTAAAGACCTTAATCTTCTCAGCGCGAATCTCGTCCTTTGTGAAGCTTGCTGGCTTGTCCATGGCAAGGAGAGAAAGGAGTTGTAGAGTGTGGTTTTGAACCATGTCACGGAGGGCACCAGATTCATCATAGTAGCCACCACGTTCTTCTACGCCTAAGCGCTCAGCAAAGGTAATTTGAACATTGTCGATAAAATCCTTGTTCCAAACGTTTTCAAAAATCAAGTTTGCAAAGCGAACTGCAAAGATACTTTGGATCATTTCCTTACCAAGATAATGGTCAATACGGAAAATTTGTTCTTCGTCAAATGTTGCTAGGAGCTCGTCATTCAACTTGCTTGCGCTTGCGTAATCTGTACCAAACGGTTTTTCAACGATTAAACGCTCAAAACCTTTACCGTCTACGATGTTTTCAGACTTGAGGTGTTTGGCAATAGTTCCAAAGAACTGAGGTGCCATAGACAAGAAGAAGAGCTTGTTGTCTTCAGCTTGGTACTTGTCATTTAGTTCAGCCTGCAATTGACGCAAAGAAATGTAGTGTTCTGTATCATTGACATCATGACTTTGATAGTAGAAGTGGCTAGCGAACTCTTGAGCCTGTTCGGTA
Source organism: Streptococcus sp. k-163 (assembly GCF_013277555.1). GTDB lineage: Bacteria > Bacillota > Bacilli > Lactobacillales > Streptococcaceae > Streptococcus. The sequence goes on from NZ_VMND01000023.1 coordinate 49,667, forward strand.
CTATCTGCCAAATCAAGGATAGATTCGACAACAACAGATTCAAAATATTCCTTGCTCCAAGGACGACGGGCAGTTCCAATAACTGCAAAGTGCTTGGAAAGATTGCCGGATTTATAAAGTCTAAAAAGGGAAGGGTAGAGCTTGCGTTTAGCCAGGTCTCCACTCGCACCGAAAATTGTAACAATAACCTTAGATGACATCTAGCTACCTAATTTCTATTTTTATTCCTAGTCTTACTAGGTATGAGGAAATCTCATTTCATAAACTTAATTCTAACATAATTTTCCGAAAAATCAAAAAATCCAATACGAGATAGAAAAAAACTGCAAGGAAATCCTTACAGTTTGAGGTTAGACGTTTAAGACCTTGTCCAAGAAATCTTTCAGACGTGGGTGCTGCGGGTTATCAAAGATTTGATCAGGTGTTCCGTCTTCAAGAAACTCGCCATCTGCAGTAAAGATAACGCGGTTAGCAACTTGACGAGCAAATCCCATCTCATGGGTTACGATAATCATGGTCATGCCTTGCTCAGCCAATTCCTTCATAACGTTCAGTACGTCTCCAACCATCTCAGGGTCAAGGGCAGAAGTAGGTTCATCGAAGAGCATGATGTCTGGATTCATTGCTAGTCCACGAGCGATGGCTACACGTTGCTTTTGACCACCTGATAGGCTATCTGGGTTGGCATTAGCTTTATCTGCTAGCCCAACTTTCTCAAGCAACTCCATTCCCAATTTCTCAGCTTCTTCCTTAGTCATCAACTTGTGCTCAATGGGAGCAAAGGTGATGTTGTTCAAAACAGACATATGTGGGAAAAGATTGAAGTGTTGGAACACCATTCCGATATTTTCACGGACGTGGTCAACGTTGGTAGTTTTTTCAGTTAAGTCATAGCCGTTCACAGTGATATGACCACTCGTAACTTCTTCTAGAAGATTGAGACTACGAAGGAAAGTTGACTTACCAGAACCTGAAGGCCCGATGATACAGACAACGTCTCCTTCATAGAACTTAGTCGTAATTCCTTTTAGGACCTTATTTTTTCCATATTGCTTATGTAAGTCATTTACATCAATTTTTAATTTTGCCATTAACGAATCCTCTTTTCTAAGCGTTTCGCTAGTCTAGTCAAAAGTGTGATAATTACAAGATAGAAGATAGCAAGGATTGCATACATCTTGAAACTTTGGTAGTTACGGGCAATGATAATCTTACCAGTTTGGAAGAGTTCAACCAAACCGATAGCAGATACGATAGTTGTATCTTTAAGAGCGATAACGAATTGGTTAACAAAGTTTGGCAACATTAATTTAGTTGCTTGTGGCAAGATAATCTTACGCATGGTTTTGCCATAAGAAATCCCCAAGCTTCGGCTGGCTTCCATTTGACCAACTGGAACGGCCTGAATACCACCACGAACGATTTCAGCGATATAAGCGGCTGCATTGAGCGAAAGGGCAATGGTACCAGCTACAAAGTCGTTAATTGGACTTTGTTGTCCTGTGATAGACTCGATGAAGTTTGGAATTCCCCAGAAGATGAAGGCTGCAAGAATCATCAATGGAATACCACGGATAACGTCAACGAAAATCTCAGAAATCACACGAAGAGATTTGTAGGGGCTGACACTAAACATACCGAAGATAATCCCGATAACAATAGCAATAGCAAATGAGATAAGAGCTAGAGCAAGAGTGATACCAAGCCCGCTAAGGAGCTGTTTGTAGTTGTTTTGAAGCAAGCCCCAGATTGTGGTTTCATCAACAGTGCTTGTTGAAGTAGATGAAGATTCGCTAGCTAGGTATTTGTCAAGAATCTTTTGGAATTCTCCGTTTGCTTTAAGGTTTGCAAGCCCGTTGTTGAACATTTCAATCAATTCTGGATTTGCTCCTTTTTTAACAGCAAAAGCTGTTTCACCGATTGGAGTTCCAGCGATTGGTGTTTTCAATTTTTGACCTTGGCTGATAGAATATTTGAGAACAGGCTCATCATCCATAACGGCATCGATGGCACCAGTGTTTAAACTGTCATACATTGATGAACCGTCAGCGAAAGTTTTGATTTTGTAACCGTATTTGCTTTGATTTTCTGTTAGGAAGGTTTGAGAAGCAGTTCCGTTTTTAACACCAACTGTCTTCCCTTTCAAATCATCATAAGAAGCAATAGTGCTTGATTCTTTGACACCAAGGATAGTATTGGCAGTGTAGTAGGATTCTGAGAAGTCAAAAGTTGCCTTACGAGCATCTGTGACAGACATACCAGCAATGATAGCATCAGCTTGACCAGCTTGGACAGCACTGATAGCTGCATCGAAACCAGGGTTGGTAATTTCAATTTCAAAACCTTGGTCTTTAGCGATGGCCTTAATCAAGTCCATATCAATACCAGTAAATTGGTTGCTTGAATTTTGGAAAACAAAAGGTGCAAAAGAAGAATCGCTGGCAATGATATATTTAGCTTTAACAGGAATAGCTTTTAAGCCCGCTAGAGTAGTTGTAGTTGGCACTGCTGAAGACGATGAAGCAGTCCATTTCTTGATGATTTTATCAAGACTACCATCTTTTTTCATTTCAGTCAAGGCTTGGTTAAATTCAGTAACCAGGTGCTCGTATTTGCTTCCTTTTTTCACACCGAAAGCAAAACTTCCCACAGCTTCACCATCCATTTCAATATGGAGGTCTTGACCTTGGTTAATGGCATATTCGATAACAGGTTTGTCATCCATCATGGCATCGATGGCACCAGCACTCAAGCTGTTGTTCATCAAATCACCAGTGTCAAATGTTTTAATGCTAAAGCCATATTTATCCTTAATACTTTCAAGGAAACGTTGAGCGGCAGTACCGTTTTTAACACCAACAGTTTTACCTTTTAATTGTTCATACTGACTAATCTTGTGTGACTTTGTAGTTGCAATGACAACTTTTGTATCATAGTAAGTATCAGACATGGTGAAAACTTTTTCACGCTCTGCAGTTTTTGTCATTCCTGCCATAATTGCGTCAGCTTGACCAGCTTGAACCGCATTTACCGCTGCGTCAAATCCAGGATAAGACATCTGAATATTCCATCCTTTAATCTCTGCGACTTTATTAATAATGTCAACATCGATTCCTTTATAAGTTTGATCTGAATCTTTAAACTCAAAAGGTGCATAGGCGGTATCAGAAACAATCTTAATCGTTTCAGCTTTCGCAATACCTAATGAGAAAATTGGGAATAAAATTAGCAAAAATGCTAGAAATTTTTTCTTCATTTTTAGTCTCCTTTTCCGAATATTTTCCCATTATATCAGAAAAATTAAAAAAAGGCAAATTTTTATATTTCTGTGTCAGAAAATATAACATAAAAGCCCCTTTATTTCTTTCTTGAACTGCTACCACAAAGTGCTATAATAATAGTAATAATAGAAGAAAAGAGGACGGAGATATGAAGAACAAAAGAATTTTTAAAGACTTCCAAGCTTCTCAAATGCGGTTAAACCTCTACACAAGCCCCTTGTTAGCCTTTGTTTTTGTCTTTATAGGAGAGTTTGTTGCATATACTTTGTATGGTATTAGCTTGTTAGCTCTCGTCGGCCTTGCTAGAAATTTTGGAGAGGCTGGTCAAAATCTTGCAAGCTACTTCCAAAACTTGCTGGTGAGCTTGACGGATAAAACAAGTGACTTTCGTTTAATTTTAGAATTGCTGTCCTTTGGTTTTGTTCTCAACACTGTATTCAGATGGACTAGAAAAATTGAGAAAAGGCCTATTCGAACCTTGGGATTTTATAGAGAGAATTTCTTCAGCAATCTTCTTAAAGGCTTTGGTCTAGGTTTGGCACTTTTTCTTCTGACCTTGTTAGGTTTAGTAGCATTAGGGCAATATCGTTTTGAGTCTATTCACTTGAATCCTTACTCGCTTGTCTTTGTCATTTTTACCATTCCATTTTGGATTTTACAGGGGACAACAGAAGAAGTGGTGGCCCGTACTTGGCTCCTACCTCAATTGGCCTCAAGAACCAATTTAAAACTTGCTGTTGTCATATCTAGCATATTCTTCACCCTACTTCATATGGGCAATTCTGGTCTAACCCCTCTATCTCTAGTGAATCTCTTCCTATTCGGAGTTGCTATGTCTCTTTACCTTCTCAAAACAGATACTGTTTGGGGTGTTGCAGGTATTCATGGTGCTTGGAATTTTGCTCAGGGAAATTTATTTGGGATTTTAGTTAGTGGTCAACCGTCAGGAACGTCTTTGATGACCTTTTTACCACAAGGCAATCAAGCCTGGATATCAGGTGGTTCTTTTGGGATTGAAGGTTCTGTCATGACAAGTCTGGTCTTGCTACTGATGATTGTCTATCTCGCCTATCAATTAAAGAAAGAAAATGAAAGGATGTGACTTCGGTTCGTCCTTTTTTTCGTGAAAATTCTACAAGTATGCTAAAATAGGAATAGCACATGGAGAGAGGATTCTTATGATCAATCGTATTACAGATAATCAATTTAAACTAGTATCAAAATATCAACCATCAGGAGATCAACCCCAAGCTATCGAACAGTTGGTTGATAATATCGAGAGTGGAGAAAAAGCTCAGATTCTGATGGGGGCGACCGGAACAGGGAAGACCTATACCATGAGTCAGGTCATTTCCAAAGTCAATAAACCAACTCTGGTCATTGCCCACAATAAGACTCTGGCAGGCCAGCTCTATGGGGAGTTTAAGGAATTTTTCCCTGAAAATGCTGTTGAGTATTTCGTATCTTACTATGATTATTACCAGCCTGAGGCCTATGTTCCTTCCAGTGATACCTATATTGAGAAGGATAGTTCTGTCAATGACGAGATTGATAAGCTCCGACACTCAGCAACTTCAGCCCTTTTAGAGCGCAATGATGTTATTGTCGTGGCTTCAGTCTCTTGTATCTATGGTTTGGGTTCGCCCAAGGAATACGCTGATAGTGTCGTGAGTCTGCGTCCAGGCTTAGAGATTTCTCGTGATAAACTTTTGAATGATTTGGTCGATATTCAGTTTGAACGCAATGATATTGATTTCCAACGGGGAAGATTTCGTGTTCGTGGGGATGTGGTGGAGATTTTCCCAGCTTCCCGTGATGAGCATGCCTTTCGAGTAGAATTTTTTGGAGACGAAATTGACCGTATCCGTGAAGTTGAGGCTCTGACTGGTCAGGTATTAGGAGAAGTGGATCATTTGGCGATTTTCCCTGCGACTCACTTTGTGACCAATGATGATCACATGGAAGTTGCCATTGCTAAAATTCAGGGCGAATTAGAAGAGCAACTAGCTGTCTTTGAAAAGGAAGGCAAATTGCTAGAAGCTCAACGTTTGAAACAGCGAACAGAGTATGATATTGAAATGCTGCGTGAGATGGGCTATACCAACGGGGTTGAAAACTATTCACGCCATATGGATGGACGTAGCGAAGGAGAGCCTCCTTATACGCTCTTAGATTTCTTTCCAGATGATTTCTTGATCATGATTGATGAAAGTCACATGACCATGGGGCAAATCAAGGGCATGTACAATGGAGACCGTTCGCGTAAGGAAATGCTGGTTAATTATGGTTTCCGTTTGCCATCAGCTTTGGACAATCGACCTTTACGTCGTGAAGAGTTTGAAAGCCATGTGCATCAGATTGTTTACGTTTCAGCGACACCTGGTGACTATGAAAATGAACAGACCGAGACAGTGATTGAGCAAATCATTCGTCCAACAGGACTCTTGGATCCTGAGGTGGAAGTCCGTCCGACTATGGGACAGATTGATGACCTCTTAGGTGAAATTAATGCCCGTGTTGAGAAGAATGAGCGTACCTTTATCACAACCTTAACCAAGAAGATGGCAGAGGACTTAACCGACTACTTCAAGGAAATGGGCATTAAGGTTAAGTACATGCACTCGGATATCAAGACTTTAGAGCGGACAGAGATTATCCGTGACTTGCGCTTGGGTGTCTTTGATGTCTTGGTCGGAATTAACCTGCTCCGTGAAGGGATTGATGTTCCTGAGGTTAGCTTGGTTGCCATTCTCGATGCTGACAAGGAAGGTTTCCTTCGTAACGAACGTGGCCTCATCCAGACCATTGGACGTGCCGCCCGTAACAGCGAAGGCCATGTCATTATGTATGCGGACACTTTGACTCAGTCTATGCAACGTGCCATTGATGAAACTGCTCGCCGTCGGAAAATCCAGATGGCTTATAATGAAGAGCATGGTATCGTACCACAAACAATCAAGAAAGAAATCCGTGACTTGATTGCCGTAACTAAGACTGTTGCCAAGGAAGAAGACAAGGAAGTAGATATCAATAGCCTCAATAAACAAGAGCGCAAAGAACTTGTCAAGAAACTAGAGAAACAAATGCAAGAAGCCGTCGAAGTGCTTGACTTTGAACTAGCAGCTCAGATTCGTGATATGATACTGGAAGTCAAGGCGTTGGATTAGAATATTATCTAAAGGAGAAAATATGTCCCGTTCCCAATTAACGATTTTAACAAATATTTGTCTGATTGAAGACCTCGAAACTCAGCGCGTGGTTATGCAGTATCGCTCTCCTGAAACCAATCGCTGGTCTGGTTATGCCTTTCCTGGAGGTCATGTTGAAAATGGTGAGGCTTTTGCGGAGTCTGTCATTCGTGAAATCTATGAAGAAACAGGGTTAACCATTCAAAATCCTCAACTTGTCGGCATTAAAAATTGGCCTCTGGATACAGGTGGGCGCTATATCGTCTTTTGTTATAAGGCGACTGAGTTTACTGGAACTCTTCAATCTTCAGAAGAGGGAGAAGTTTCTTGGGTGCAAAAAGACCAGATTCCAAACTTGGATCTGGCCTATGATATGTTACCATTGATGGAGATGATGGGAGCTCCTGATAAGTCAGAGTTTTTCTACCGACACCGTACAGAAGATGGCTGGGAGAAAGAAATTTTTTAATCTTTTACTAAATAGCCGAGCTGATCTAAGGCCTCCTCGATATAGTGGAGGTCTTGTTGTGTTTCGGCTTCGACTAGGTGGTAATGGATGCCATCTGTCAATTCAGATAGAGGTCTAAAGTCAGAATGCTCGACTTGTTCTAGAAAATGTTGCACATCTCTACGACAAGACAGTTTCAGCAAGGTTTCAATTTCTCCATAAACGGGATGGTCAATCAAGGTATTTTGAACACGTCCACCATTATCAACGATAGCAAGGAGTTCTTGACCTATTTCTTCAACCTCATGTTTCACCTTGAAAAGTTTATGGACATAAGGATTGGTATCAATCTGTTTATAGATGTAGCCACGATTAGTGGATAGGATAGGAGCGCCATCGGCTCTTAAAATTGCAATGTCCTGTACAATGATCTGGCGTGTAACATGAAAATGTTCAGCTAAACTTTGGCCGTTGAGAGCTTTAGGAGCTTCTTTCAAGAGTTGGAGCAGGGCTTGTTTGCGATCTTTTGTCATATTTCTTCCTTTTAACGGCGTTTTCGAAGCACTTTATAGACAGCTAGTGCTAATGTATAGTCTACCATACTATGGATAATTGTGCCAAATCCAACTAGCACAAAGAGAACATAAAACATATTTTCTACATTAGTACCAGAAGTTGCGTAAAAAACGATACAGGCTAATACTTCAGCAAGGGCATGAACGACAGCTAAAACAAAGTTGAAAATCCAGGAAGATTTTGGTTTATCTAGGGTATCGGGGAATTTTTGTAGGTAAAGAGCTCCTAAAGTTCCAAAAAATATATGTGAAAAAGCTCGAAAAACGATAACCATGGGATAGCCAGCCATCAAAAATCCAAAACTTGAGGCTAGGATGACAAAAATTGCCATCAAGGGCGACAAGAACATAGCGATAAAAATAGCGATGTGGCTCCCCAAAGTGTAAGAAGCAGGTGGAATGACAATTTTAAAAGGCATAACAATTGGAATCAAAATCGCAATAGCCGTTAAGAGGGCAGTCATTGTCATAAATTGTGTCTTTTTCCGTGTATTCATAAGAATCTCCTTTTAACTGTATATACACTAGTATAGTACAATAAAATAGACAATAAAGCAAGGATTTACTTAGGTTTATAGGTCATTTTTAAGTTAATACTCTTCGAAAACCTCTTCAAACCACGTCAGCTTCCGTCTGCAACCTCAAAACTGTGTTTTGAGCAACCTGTGGCCAGATTCCTAGTTTGCTTTTTGATTTTCATTGAGTATAAATATTGGTAAAGAGTTCACTAAAAAGAAACTACCTCAAACAAAATCTCCACCTTCAAGCTTGAAAGCAGAGATTGTTTTTATTTCTTCAAAGTTTGTAGTCTTGGAACAATAGCTAGGGTTAGAACTGCGGAAATGACTAATTCTGCAATGGAGTTTGTTGAGATAACGGTTGCTAAGAGTTTTTGGATATTACCATCAAAGACATTTCTAAAAAGGTAGAAAATTCCACCGAGTACAAAGACTGTGTTGGTAAGTGAACCAAGGGCACCAGCTAAAATAAGACCAGTTTTATTTTTCATCAGTTTATAAACTAGGTACGGAGTCAAACCAATCAAAATACGTGGGACGATGGCAATGATAGCTGAGTAGATGTTCCCATTTGGTACGAAAGGAGAGAAGAGGTAGCTTGTTGGTAGAATCGTAATCGTATTAACTGTCAAGCTAAGTAGACCCATCAAAAATCCAAGTGTAACCCCAACTCGTGGACCGTAAATAATGCTGGCAATAATGACAGGAATATGAACGATGGTCGGTTTGATTGGAAATGGAAAAAGGTTAAAGATAAGCGAGCTCAGAAAGTGTATCACGAGCATGGTTGCAAAAAAGATAGCAATGGGTGCAATATTAGAGCGTTTTTTCATCGAGAGTTTCCTCTATTCTTTCTAAAATAATTGTGAGGTCAGCTAAGGCTCCCCTTCCATGGTCTCCGCAAGCTAGTAGGGATTCTCTGGGAGCAATCAGCTGATAGCCATATGTTTCTAATGTTTTCAGATTAGTCTGAGTTGCCGGATGGTCATACATTTTTGTATTCATAGCAGGAGCTATTAGTTTAGGAATATTTTTGGGCAAGGCTAAAGCTATGCTGGTTACCATGTTGTCAGCATAGCCGTGGGCTAGCTTTGCAATTGTGTTAGCTGTTGCAGGGGCTACGATAAATAAATCTGCCTTTTTTCCAAGTTCGATATGATTAATCTGATTAGGATAGGGTTCCTTCATGACATCAAGGTGGACAGGATTCTGTGATAAGACCTGTAGTGTCAAAGGTTGGATAAACTCTGTAGCGGCCCGAGTCATTAAAACCGTGACTTGATGACCTTGTTTTTTTAGAGAACTGACTAAATCTGCCGACTTGTAAGAGGCGATTGACCCTGTTACAGCCAAGAGAATATGTGCCATAGCTTTCCTTTCTTATGAATGATAGGTTTGAATTTTTTCAAGGAGGAGTTTTGCAATTTCTTCTTTAGTCTGGGCTGTTTGAAGCTGATCTTTCTCAACGAAGATAGCTCGGTGCTGACCTGCTGAGATTTGAGTCAGGTCATTAGCAATGATTAAGTCCGCTTGATTCTTGATAAGACTTTTTCGGGCAATCTCGATGAGATAATCTTCAGAGACATCAACCAGTAGTTTAAAACCAATCAGATGAATAGTAGGATTCCATTCCTTGACTAGAGATATGATTTTGGGTGTTTTTTTCAGGAACAAAACCTGAACCTCATCAGTTGAAGAAATCTTAGCCTGATGATTTTGCTTGCTTAAAAACTCTTCTAGATTGGAGCTAGCCTGAACTTCCTCAAGCCCTGTCATATAAACAGGAGTGTAGTCGGACACCGCCATTGAGTGAATCAAAACCTGATAATCTGCAACCCGTTCTTGCATTTCCAGTAGAAGGTCCTTGGTATTGGTAATTTCTAGAATACTTAGGTTGGGATGGGCTTCTGGCTTCAGAGCTCGTTTTGTCGTAATTAAACAAACTTCATGCCCTGCATCAAGCAAGGTTTTTGTGATGATTTTCCCCAAGCGACCTGTAGAATGGTTAGTGATAGAGCGGACGCTATCGATAGCTTCACTGGTACCGCCCGATGTAACTAAAATTTTCATAGCACTATTGTACACAAAAATAAACGGTAAGTAAAATGAAAGCGATAAATTTTTGGTAAAAACGGAGATTTACTATAGTTTCAAACTATAAAGCCATATAAAATTTAAGAAAGGGCTCTAAAAACCTTAAAAACAGGGATATTTACGAACGTTTAGAGAGTTTTGGGATGTTAAAAATCTTGTTTTGTGTTATAATGAATTATCATATAAGAGGTTAGAGGAGTTTTGAATGAAAACAGATATTGAAATCGCACAGAGTATTGAGTTGAAGCCAATTGTTGATGTTGTAGAGAAACTTGGTATTTCTTACGACGATTTGGAGTTGTATGGAAAATACAAGGCTAAGCTCAGCTTTGATAAAATTCGTGCAGTTGAGAGCAATCCAGTTGGGAAATTGATTTTGGTTACTGCCATCAACCCAACACCTGCAGGTGAAGGAAAATCAACTATTACCATTGGTCTTGCGGATGCCTTGAACAAGATTGGCAAGAAAACCATGATTGCTATCCGCGAACCATCTCTTGGTCCAGTCATGGGAATTAAGGGTGGTGCTGCAGGAGGTGGTTACGCTCAAGTTCTACCAATGGAGGACATCAATCTCCACTTTACTGGCGATATGCATGCCATTACAACTGCCAACAACGCCCTTTCTGCCTTGATTGACAACCACTTGCACCAAGGCAATGAGCTGGGAATTGACCAACGTCGTATCCTCTGGAAACGTGTCGTTGACTTGAACGACCGTGCTCTTCGCCATGTGACCGTTGGACTTGGTGGTCCTCTAAACGGTATTCCACGTGAGGATGGCTTTGATATTACCGTTGCTTCCGAAATCATGGCAATTCTTTGCTTGGCAACAGACATCGAGGACTTGAAACGCCGTTTGGCCAATATCGTAATTGGTTATCGCTATGACCGTACACCTGTTTCTGTAGGTGATTTGCAGGTTGAAGGTGCCTTGGCTTTGATTTTGAAGGATGCTATTAAACCGAACCTGGTTCAGACAATTTACGGTACACCTGCCTTTGTACACGGTGGTCCATTTGCCAATATTGCTCATGGATGTAATTCAGTCTTGGCAACAAGCACAGCCCTTCACTTGGCTGATTACACAGTTACTGAAGCTGGTTTCGGTGCAGACCTTGGTGCTGAGAAATTCCTTGATATCAAGACACCAAACTTGCCAACTTCGCCAGATGCTGTAGTTATTGTTGCAACCCTTCGTGCCCTTAAGATGAATGGTGGTGTGGCTAAAGACGCTCTTGCAGAGGAAAATGTGGAGGCGGTTCGTGCAGGTTTTGCTAACTTGAAACGTCACGTTGAAAATATCCGTAAATTTGGAGTACCTGCAGTTGTAGCAATCAATGAATTTGTTTCTGATACAGAAGCTGAAATTGCAGCCTTGAAAGAACTTTGTGCCTCAATCGATGTACCAGTTGAGTTGGCTAGTGTCTGGGCTGATGGTGCGGAAGGTGGAGTAGCTCTTGCTGAAACGGTTGTTAAGACTATCTCTGAAAATCCAGCTAACTACAAACGTTTGTATGATAATGACCTTTCTGTCCAAGAAAAGATTGAAAAGATTGTTACTGAAATCTACCGTGGTAGCAAAGTGAACTTTGAGAAGAAAGCGCAAACACAAATCGCGCAAATCGTTCAAAACGGATGGGATAAATTGCCAATCTGTATGGCTAAAACTCAGTACAGTTTCTCTGACAATCCAAATGCACTTGGAGCACCTGAAAACTTTGAAATTACCATTCGTGAATTAGTACCAAAATTAGGTGCAGGCTTCATAGTCGCTCTAACTGGTGATGTTATGACTATGCCGGGGCTTCCCAAACGACCAGCAGCCCTCAACATGGATGTTGAAAGCGATGGAACCGTTCTAGGTTTGTTCTAGTATATTGTAATTGACTTTATACTCTTCGAAAATCTCTTCAAACCACGTCAGCTTCACCTTGCCGTACTCAAGTACAGCCTGCGGCTAGCTTCCTAGTTTGCACTTCGATTTTCATTGAGTAATAAATGAGTTTGGAAATAATATCCAAGCTCATTTTTTATCTAGATATAAGGAGTTGTCTTCTACACGTAACCAGTCTAGGTAAAGATATTTTCCCTGAATTCTGATATAATAGAAATATTGACTTCAAGAGTAAGGAAGAGAAGATGAACGCATTATTAAATGGAATGAATGACCGTCAGGCTGAGGCGGTGCAAACGACAGAAGGGCCCTTGTTGATCATGGCAGGGGCTGGCTCTGGGAAGACTCGAGTTTTGACCCACCGTATTGCTTATTTGATTGATGAAAAGATGGTCAATCCTTGGAATATCTTGGCCATTACCTTTACAAATAAGGCTGCGCGTGAGATGAAGGAGCGTGCTTATAGCCTCAATCCAGCCACTCAGGACTGTCTGATTGCGACCTTCCACTCCATGTGTGTTCGTATTTTGCGTCGGGATGCGGACCATATTGGCTATAACCGTAATTTTACGATTGTGGATCCTGGTGAACAGCGAACGCTCATGAAACGTATTCTCAAGCAGTTGAACTTGGATCCTAAAAAATGGAATGAACGAAGCATCTTAGGGACCATTTCCAATGCCAAGAATGACCTGATTGATGATGTAGCTTATGCTGCCCAAGCTGGCGATATGTATACGCAAATCGTGTCCCAGTGTTACACTGCTTACCAAAAAGAACTGCGTCAGTCGGAGTCAGTTGACTTTGATGATTTGATTATGCTGACCTTACGTCTCTTTGATCAAAACCCTGATGTCTTGACCTACTATCAGCAGAAGTTTCAGTACATCCATGTTGATGAGTACCAAGATACTAACCGTGCCCAGTACCAACTGGTCAAACTCTTGGCTTCACGTTTTAAAAATATCTGTGTGGTTGGGGATGCTGACCAGTCTATCTATGGTTGGCGTGGTGCTGATATGCAGAATATTTTGGATTTTGAGAAAGATTATCCCCAAGCCAAGGTTGTTTTGTTGGAGGAGAATTATCGCTCAACTAAAACCATTCTTCAAGCGGCCAACGAGGTCATTAAAAACAATAAAAACCGCCGTCCTAAGAATCTCTGGACTCAAAACGCTGATGGGGAACAAATCGTTTATTATCGTGCCAATGATGAGCTAGATGAGGCTGTATTTGTAGCCAAAACCATTGATGACCTTGGTCGCAGTCAAAACTTCCTTCACAAGGATTTTGCAGTTCTTTACCGTACTAATGCGCAGTCCCGTACTATTGAGGAAGCCTTGCTCAAATCAAATATTCCTTATACAATGGTTGGTGGAACCAAGTTCTACAGCCGTAAGGAAATCCGAGATATTATCGCTTACCTCAATCTTATTGCCAATTTGAGTGACAATATCAGTTTTGAGCGCATTATCAACGAACCGAAGCGTGGAATTGGGCCAGGCACTGTTGAGAAAATTCGTGATTTTGCAAATATGCAAAATGTGTCTATGTTAGATGCTTCAGCAAACATCATGTTGTCTGGCATCAAAGGAAAAGCAGCCCAGTCTATCTGGGATTTTGCCAATATGATTCTGGATTTGCGGGAGCAACTGGACCACTTAAGCATTACTGAGTTGGTTGAAGCAGTTCTAGACAAAACAGGTTACGTCGATATTCTTAATGCCCAAGCAACTCTGGAAAGTAAGGCTCGGGTTGAAAATATCGAAGAGTTCCTTTCTGTGACGAAAAACTTTGATGACACTTCTGATGTGTCAGAAGAGGAAACTGGTCTGGATAAACTGAGTCGTTTCTTAAATGATTTGGCCTTAATTGCAGACACAGATTCAGGTAGTCAGGAGACATCAGAAGTGACCCTGATGACCCTGCATGCTGCCAAAGGTCTTGAGTTTCCAGTTGTCTTTTTGATTGGGATGGAAGAAAATGTCTTTCCACTTAGTCGTGCAGCCGAGGATCCAGATGAATTGGAAGAAGAACGCCGTCTGGCCTATGTAGGAATTACGCGTGCAGAGAAAATTCTCTATCTGACCAATGCCAACTCACGCCTGCTTTTTGGTCGTACCAACTATAACCGTCCGACTCGTTTTATTAACGAAATTAGCTCAGACTTACTTGAGTATCAAGGCCTAGCCCGTCCAGCAAATACAAGTTTTAAAGCGTCATATAGCAGTGGTGGTCTTGCTTTCGGTCAAGGTATGAGTCTTGCGCAAGCACTTCAAGACCGTAAACGAAGTGCAGCCCCAAAATCTATCCAGTCAAGCGGTCTCCCATTTGGTCAATTTACAGCTGGCACAAAATCAGCGTCTAGTGAGACAAATTGGTCCATTGGTGACATTGCCCTCCACAAGAAATGGGGAGAGGGAACTGTTCTGGAAGTTTCAGGTAGCGGTGCTACGCAGGAGTTGAAAATCAATTTCCCAGAGGTTGGCCTGAAAAAACTTTTAGCTAGTGTAGCCCCAATTGAGAAAAAAATCTAATTTTTCATCCTTCTCACGAATAATAAAGTGAGGAGGATTTTTATGTACAGTATTTCATTCCAAGAAGATTCACTATTACCAAGAGAAAGACTGGCCAAGGAAGGAGTAGAAGCGCTCAGTAATCAAGAGTTGCTAGCTATTTTACTCAGAACTGGAACACGCCAGACTAGCGTTTTTGAAATTGCCCAGAAAGTTTTGAGCAATCTTTCAAGCCTAACGGATTTGAAAAAAATGACCCTGCAGGAATTGCAGAGTCTGTCTGGCATCGGGCGAGTTAAGGCTATAGAATTGCAAGCTATGATTGAACTGGGGCATCGTATCCACAAACACGAGACCCTTGAGATGGAAAGTATTCTCAGCAGTCAAAAGTTAGCCAAGAAGATGCAACAGGAGTTGGGACATAAAAAACAAGAGCACCTGGTGGCGCTCTATCTCAATACTCAAAATCAAATCATCCATCAACAGACCATTTTTATCGGCTCAGCTACTCGTAGTATTGCTGAACCACGTGAGATTCTTCACTATGCTATCAAGCATATGGCAACCTCTCTCATCTTGGTCCACAATCATCCTTCAGGAGCAGTAGCCCCTAGTCGTAATGATGATCATGTCACTAAACTTGTCAAAGAAGCCTGCGACCTGATGGGTATTGTCCTCTTGGACCATTTGATTGTCTCACATTCTAATTACTTCAGTTATCGTGAAAAGACAGATTTAATCTAAAGTTCATTGACGACATAGTCAAAGAGGTTTTTATCCTTGGGACGATTTTCAAATAGAAATTCTGGGTGCCATTGGACACCGAGAAAGGCAACATCATCCGTACTTATGACAGCTTCAATGATACCATCTTTAGGATCATGAGCCGCAATCTTTAAATTTGGTGCTAAATCTTTGATACTCTGGTGGTGGAAGGAGTTGATATGAGAGATTTCTCCATAGATTTCTCGAAGAACAGTGTTTGGTTCTGTCACCAAGCGTTGGGTTGTGTACTCAGCAGAAGAATCCTGCCAGTGGTCTTCGATATCTTGATACAAAGTTCCACCCATGGCAACGTTAAAGAGTTGTGTTCCACGGCAGACAGAAAAAATTGGCTTTTTCTGTTTAATAGCTTCCTTGATGAGGGCCAGTTCGAAGATATCTCTTTGAAGGTGGTAGTCATCGCTATCAATAGTTTTTGGTTCACCATAGAATTTTGGATCAACATTTTGCCCACCTGTTAAGATGAGCTTGTCAATCATACTGATATAGTGGCAGGCCATTTCTTGATCACCAATCGGTAGGATGATGGGAATCCCTCCAGCGTCTTTAACGCTTTCAACAAAGCCTTTTGCTACGTAGCTCATCATGATGTCATCATCTGGATGAGTTTTTTCGTTTCCTGTAATCCCAATAACTGGTTTTTTCATAAAATGATTTTCGCTTTCTAATCCTCTTTTCGCATGAAGTAGAGGAGGGTTTGGAGTTCACTTGTCAAATCGACATATTGAACGACCACGTCTTTTGGTAAATGAAGATGAACTGGTGAAAAACTGAGAATTCCTTTCACGCCAGCATCAACCAAGAGATTAGCGACCTCTTGTGACTTAACGCTGGGAACGGTCAGGATAGCAGTCTTAACATCAGCATTCTTGATTTTTTCTTTGATTTGAGAAATCCCGTAAATAGGAATTCCATCAGGAGTTTGCGTACCGACTTCAGGATGGTCATCTAGGTCAAAGGCCATGATGATTTTCATCTTGTTACGCTCGTGGAAACGGTAGTGTAGCAGGGCATGCCCCATATTTCCAATACCAACCAGCATGACATTGGTAATAGAGTTATCATTGAGCAAATCGGCAAAAAATGTCATCAGTTTTTTGACATCATAGCCAAAACCACGACGACCAAGTTCACCAAAATAGGAAAAATCACGACGTACGGTCGCTGAATCAATACCGATGGCCTCTGCAATTTGTTTAGAGTTGGCACGTTCAATCTTTTCTGCATGAAATCTCTTAAAAATTCGATAGTAGAGAGAGAGTCTTTTTGCTGTAGCTTTTGGAATAGCGGACTGTTTATCTTTCACAAAATCACAACCTTTCTATTCTTCTATTTTATAGAAACATTGTGAAAAAATCAACAAAAATAAGAAAAAACTAAGAAAAATCTTAGTTTTGATGTAAAAAATCTGCATGTGATAGAAAACGGTAGAGGTCTCCGACTAGTCCTTGGTAAACTTCCTGTCCCTCAAAAGTCAAAGAAGTCACATAAAGTGTATCTGGTAGGGTCACACATCCTGACAAAGCCAGCATGAGAGCCTCATAATCTTCATACTTGAGAGTACGCTCTACATGATAGCTGTCTTTATAGGTCAGTTTAAACATATAGGACCTATCTTTCAGATTTTGTAAAGACACCACGTTCTACCAAACTATCCATGAGGAAATAGAATTTTTCCTGATGAATGTGGTGGTCTTCTGATTTGAAAATATCAACCAGACGGAGACCAAACTTGTCAGTGATATTGATTTTAGCCCCTGTTAGCTCTTTATTGATAATGATTTTGAGTTGGAAGCCTTCACCGCTGTTTGGAACTTTTTCAAGTAAGCGAGTCAGTTCATAGTTACCAACCTTTGTCTCAAAAAAAGTATTGTCCTTGAGGGTAAACTTTTTAACAGAAGGGCTAAGAGTGTAGTCGTAACGACAATTTTTTAACTGAATGGTTTTTTCAAATGCCATATGGCTAACCTCCGATAATTTCTTTTAAGGTTTTTGCGAGGGTTTGTAGGTCTTCAACAGTATTTTGTGGCGACAAACTGATACGAACGGATTCCTTCAAGCGTTCTGAATTTGCTCCGTACATAGCTTCAAGAACATGGCTCGATTGAACAATGCCTGCGGTACAGGCTGAGCCAGTAGAGATTGAAATTCCAGCTAAATCTAGACGAAGGAGTAAGAGATCATTTTTCTGACCAGGAAATCCAATATTGAGAACATAAGGAAGATGGTGTTGTCCTCTATTCAGGTAATACTGAACTCCCTCAAGCTCCGCAAGAAAGGCAGTTTCTAGATTTTGTACATGTTGAAAATGTTCTTCTTGTTTTTCTAGGTCTTCTTTTAGGGCTGCAACCATGCCTACGATAGCAGCTAGATTTTCAGTCCCTGCACGTTTTTTCTGTTCTTGGTCTCCGCCATGTAGATAGGAATCAAAGTCCATTCTAGAAGCGTAGAAAAACCCGATTCCCTTAGGACCATGAAATTTATGGGCAGAAGCAGTGAGAAAATCAATGCCCAATTCTTCTGGATGAATAGGGATTTTTCCAATAGCCTGAACTGCATCGACATGATAGGCAGCAGGGTGTTGCTTAAGTATTTGGCCAATTTCAGCAATAGGCAGTAGGTTTCCAGTCTCATTATTGGCAAACATGGTAGAAACCAAAATCGTATCGTCACGTAAGGCCTCTTGAATTTGCTGGGCGGTGATTTCTTGATTTTCTGGCTGGATAATGTTTGCTTCAAAACCAAAGTGCTGAACCAAGTAATCAATCGTTTCAAGGACAGCATGGTGCTCGATGGCAGTTGTGATAATATGTTTTCCTCGTTCTTGGTGACGAAGGCAGTAGCCAATGATAGCAGTATTGTTGCCCTCAGTCCCACCAGAAGTGAAAAAGATATGTTGAGGTTTTGTTCCCAATAACTGGGATAGTTCCTGGCGGGCTTCTCGCAAAAGCTTGCCAGCTTGACGACCATGCCCATGGATACTAGATGGATTGCCATGGGTTTCTTGTAAAACCTTGGTCATAGCTGAAATAGCAACTGCTGACATAGGAGTCGTTGCAGCATTGTCCAAATAAATCAAAGAATCACCTTATTTCTTTTTGTTGTAAGCAAAGAGTGGGCTGACTGGTTTTCTTTCGTGGATACGTACTATAGCGTCACCAATTAACTCACTAGCAGTGATGTAGCATACGTTTTTAGGAGTTTTTTCTTTCGTTGCTACTGAATCAGTCACAAGAATTTCTTTAATACTAGTATTGTCAAGAAGTTCAGCAGCTCCTTCGACGAAGAGACCGTGGCTAGAAACAGCATAAATTTCTGTAGCCCCTTCACGTTCAACGATTTTAGCAGCTTCAGAGAAGGTACGTCCAGTATTTAAAATATCATCAATCAAGATGGCTTTTTTACCTTCAACATCACCAATGATATAACCTTCGTTGCGAGTTGCATCGTCTTGAGGATAATCGATAATGGCGATAGGAGCATCAAGATACTCAGCCAAGCTACGAGCGCGTTTGACACCTGAATTTTTAGGACTGACGACAACAACATCTGACCCAAGTAGTCCCTTATCGCAGTAATGTTTTGCAAATAGGGGAACTGTGAAGAGGTTATCGACAGGGATATCAAAGAAGCCTTGAACCTGAACAGCATGCAAATCAAGAGTAAGGATACGGTCAACACCAGCTTTAACCAGCATATTGGCAACTAGTTTAGCTGTAAGTGGCTCACGTGGTGAAGCAATGCGGTCTTGACGTGCATAGCCAAAATATGGAAGGACAACGTTGATACTGTGGGCACTTGCACGCACACAAGCATCGACCATGATTAGTAATTCCATTAGGTGGTTGTTAACAGGGAAACTTGTTGATTGGATGATGTAAACATCATAACCACGGACACTTTCTTCGATATTCACTTGGATTTCTCCGTCTGAAAATTGACGTGATGACAGTTTTCCAAGTGGGACACCAACAGCTTGAGCAATTTTTTGTGCAATCTCTTGGTTAGAGTTGAGTGCGAAAAGTTTCATATTTTTTCTATCTGACATTATAGACCGTCCTCTGTAAACTTCATAAATCCTAGTTATATATGTTTTGCATATATGAACTGGGATTCGTGTATTTTTATCTCTTCTATTTTACCAAAAAATGGAGATTATTTCAGCTATTTTTCATGCTTTTGACAAATCGAACTAATTTTGAGGGAGCTTTTTGGTAGGAAATCTGATTTTTCTCTAAAAATTGTTGGAAATCCTGTTTGCCTTGCCCATGATCTTCCACTTCAAGCTCTAATTCGTAATCTGTCATATCAAAGTACTGACTCTCATCCAGTGCCATGAGGCCAATAGCTGTTTTCATTTCATAGCGAAGCGTTGTTAGACAACCAAGGACATGCCATTTCTTGTTTTGTATACCGTGTTTAGCCAATTCATCAAGAACCAGCCCCTGAGGAAGTTCTTCCTTACTCAGATAATCTTCAGCATCTTTTAGCTGCAATTTTTGATTGTATTCCATGTTTCCAACACTTTGCGGGACTTTGAGTGTCAATTCCGCCCAGTCTTCAAAGGTTCGAATACGCATAGCGACTTTCTTTTCTCGTAGTTCAAAATCAGGCGTGTCGATGTAGTAATTTTTTTGAAGAATAGGAGTGACACCAGTGAACTGGTCTTTTAGACGATTGTATTCATCTTTTTTCAAGAGTGTTTTCAATTCAATTTCTAAATGTTTCATTTTTCTTACCTTTTCTTTATCGTTGAAAGCGGATTTATGTTATAATAGCTTTGTATTTATTGTATATAAATCTGGAGAAAAAATCAAAGATATTTTTGAAGGATAATATGAGAACAAGGGAGAATATATGACCTTAGAATGGGAAGAATTTCTAGATCCTTACATTCAAGCTGTTGGTGAGTTAAAAATTAAACTACGTGGTATTCGTAAGCAATATCGCAAGCAAAATAAGCATTCTCCGATTGAGTTTGTGACTGGTCGAGTCAAGCCAATTGAGAGTATAAAAGAAAAAATGGCCCGTCGAGGCATTACTTATGCGACCTTGGAACACGATTTACAGGATATTGCTGGTTTGCGTGTGATGGTCCAGTTTGTAGATGATGTCCAAGAAGTTGTGGCTATTTTGCGCAAGCGTCAGGATATGCGGATCATACAGGAGCGAGATTACATTACTCATCGAAAGGCTTCAGGCTACCGTTCCTATCATGTGGTAGTAGAATATACGGTTGATACTATCAATGGAGCCAAGACTATTTTGGCAGAAATTCAAATTCGTACCTTGGCTATGAATTTCTGGGCAACAATAGAACATTCTCTCAACTACAAGTACCAAGGGGATTTCCCAGAGGAGATTAAGAAGCGACTGGAAATTACATCTAAGATTGCCCATCAGCTAGATGAAGAAATGGGTAAAATTCGTGATGACATTCAAGAAGCTCAGGCACTTTTTGATCCTTTGAGCAGAAAATTAAATGATGGTGTAGGAAACAGTGACGATACAGATGAAGAATACAGGTAAACGAATTGACCTGATAGCTAATAGAAAACCACAGAGTCAAAGGGTTTTGTATGAATTGCGAGATCGTTTGAAGAGAAATCAGTTTATACTCAATGATACCAATCCAGATATCGTTATTTCCATTGGTGGGGATGGCATGCTCTTGTCGGCCTTTCATAAGTACGAAAATCAGCTTGACAAGGTACGCTTTATCGGTGTTCATACGGGACATTTGGGCTTCTATACGGACTATCGTGATTTTGAGTTGGACAAGCTAGTAACTAATTTGCAGCTAGATACAGGAGCAAGAGTCTCTTACCCTGTTCTAAATGTGAAGATCTTTCTTGAAAATGGTGAAGTGAAGATTTTTAGAGCACTAAATGAAGCCAGCATCCGCAGATCTGATCGAACCATGGTGGCGGATGTTGTGATTAACGGTGTCCACTTTGAACGTTTTCGTGGAGATGGACTAACAGTTTCGACACCGACTGGTAGTACAGCCTATAACAAGTCACTTGGCGGAGCTGTTTTACACTCTACCATTGAAGCTTTGCAATTAACGGAAATTGCCAGCCTTAATAATCGTGTCTATCGAACGCTGGGCTCTTCCATTATTGTTCCTAAGAAGGATAAGATTGAACTTATTCCAACGAGAAACGATTATCATACTATTTCGGTTGACAATAGCGTTTATTCCTTCCGAAATATTGAGCGTATTGAGTATCAAATCGACCATCATAAGATTCACTTTGTCGCATCACCTAGCCACACCAGTTTCTGGAATCGTGTTAAGGATGCTTTTATTGGCGAGGTGGATGAATGAGGTTTGAATTTATCGCAGATGAACATGTCAAGGTTAAGACCTTCTTGAAAAAACACGAGGTTTCTAAGGGGCTGCTGGCTAAGATTAAGTTTCGAGGCGGAGCTATTCTGGTCAATGACCAACCACAAAATGCGACGTATCTATTGGATATTGGAGACCGAGTTATCATCGATATTCCCGCTGAGGAAGGCTTTGAAACTCTAGAAGCTATCGAGCGTCCACTGGATATTCTCTATGAGGATGACCATTTTCTAGTCTTGAACAAACCCTATGGAGTAGCCTCTATTCCTAGTGTTAATCACTCCAATACCATTGCCAATTTTATCAAGGGTTACTACGTCAAGCAAAATTATGAAAATCAGCAGGTTCACATTGTGACCAGACTTGATAGAGATACTTCTGGCTTGATGCTCTTTGCAAAACACGGCTATGCCCATGCACGATTAGACAAGCAGTTGCAGAAAAAGTCTATCGAGAAACGCTACTTTGCTTTGGTTAAAGGTGATGGATACTTGGAGCCAGAGGGGGAAATTATTGCTCCTATTGCGCGTGATGAAGACTCTATTATCACCAGACGGGTGGCTAAAGGTGGAAAGTATGCCCATACATCCTACAAGATTGTAGCTTCTTATGGAAATATTCACCTGGTAGATATTCGTTTGCACACTGGACGAACCCACCAAATTCGAGTCCATTTTTCTCATATTGGTTTTCCTTTGTTGGGAGATGATTTGTACGGAGGTAGTCTGGACGACGGCATTCAACGTCAGGCCCTGCATTGCCATTACCTATCTTTTTATCATCCATTTTTAGAACAGGACTTGCAGTTAGAAAGTCCTTTGCCGGATGATTTCAGTAACCTTATTACCCAGTTATCAACTAATACTCTATAAAAACTGTTTCAGAGTATAATTATTATCTTAAAGGAGAAAACTCATGGAAGTTTTTGAAAGTCTCAAAGCCAACCTAGTTGGTAAAAATGCTCGTATCGTTCTCCCTGAAGGGGAAGAACCACGTATTCTTCAAGCGACTAAACGCCTGGTAAAAGAAACAGAAGTGATTCCTGTTTTGCTTGGGAATCCTGAAAAAATTAAAATTTATCTTGAAATCGAAGGAATTGAAGATGGTTACGAAGTCATTGACCCTCAACACTATCCTCAATTTGAAGAAATGGTTGCTGCCTTGGTAGAGCGTCGTAAGGGCAAAATGTCTGAAGAAGATGCACGCAAGGTTTTGATTGAAGATGTCAACTATTTTGGCGTTATGTTGGTATACTTGGGATTGGTTGACGGAATGGTATCTGGAGCTATTCACTCAACAGCTTCAACAGTTCGCCCAGCCCTACAAATCATCAAAACTCGCCCAAATGTGACTCGTACTTCAGGTGCCTTCCTCATGGTTCGTGGTACGGAACGTTACCTATTTGGAGACTGTGCTATCAATATCAATCCTGATGCAGAAGCCTTGGCTGAAATTGCCATCAACTCAGCAATCACAGCTAAGATGTTTGGCATCGAGCCTAAAATTGCTATGCTAAGTTATTCTACTAAAGGTTCAGGATTTGGTGAGAGCGTCGATAAGGTTGTAGAAGCAACTAAAATTGCTCACGACTTGCGTCCTGACCTTGAAATCGATGGTGAGTTGCAATTTGATGCAGCCTTTGTTCCAGAAACTGCAGCTCTGAAAGCTCCTGGAAGTACGGTAGCTGGTCAAGCAAATGTTTTCATCTTCCCAGGTATCGAAGCAGGAAATATTGGCTACAAGATGGCTGAACGTCTTGGTGGCTTTGCGGCTGTAGGACCTGTTTTGCAAGGTTTGAACAAGCCAGTTAACGACCTCTCTCGTGGATGTAATGCTGATGATGTGTACAAGTTGACCCTTATCACAGCAGCTCAAGCAGTTCATCAATAAAGAGAAGTTGTACTAAATAATTCGTATTTATAATCAAAAAACGCATAGTATCAAGTGTGTACTGATCCCAAA
>NZ_VMND01000024.1:0-15359 GCF_013277555.1 Streptococcus sp. k-163
ACTTTAACTGGAACTTCATCCTTAGAGCCATCTGGGTAAGTTACAACAACTACTGGTGTTTTGTCCCCTGGAGTTGTGGTATCTACTGGTTCCTTGAACTTAGCGGTTGTTCCTGAAGGAAGGTCTTTGAAGTTCGCAATTGAATCTTCTGCTTTTGGTGCGTCACCAACTTTAACAGTTTGTTCCTTGGCTTTTGGTTCGTTCTTATCCGCATCGCTACGTGGATCTTTTACAGTTACTTTAACTGGAACTTCATCTGTTGACTTGTCTGGGTAAGTAACGACTACTATCGCATCTTTTTCACCCTCGGTTGCGGTATCTACTGGTATCTTATAAGCGAAGGTCGTGCCACTTGGAAGTTCACCAGCATTGTTGATTGAGTTTTTAGCGTCTGGTGTTGAACCCGGAGCAACTGTTTGTGCCTTAGCAGTCGGCGTATATTTGTCTGCTTCCCTAGCCGCTGGAGTAACTAAGTATGCTGCTGTAATCTTATCAGTAGACTTATCAGGATAAGTAATGACAAGATTTCCTCTTTGATCAACATTATATAAAGTACCTGGAGGGAAATTCGAATTTGCTTTTTCAGTTGCTGCGATAATTTTATTTTTCTCGTTTTCAGAAACATTGTTAAGATCAGCAACTTCTACCTTTTCACCTGGAACAGCATCAAGCTTCTTAGTAAGTTCCAAAACGGTAACTCTAAGGTCTCTCGTTACAAGTGCATTATTCTTACTTCTAACTGCGAAGGTCACAACAGTATCACCTGCTGGTTGGTCCCAAGCAACAGTACCTCCGTATCCGTTTTCACGTTTTTTATAGGTCTCTGTCCCAGCTGTCTCTAGGTACACACCTATTGGTGCCAAGCCACTGACACCATATGGATTGTTAGGAACCCAAAAGGTTTCCATCTTATTAGATGCTGCTACAACACCAATGTTAACAGATTCACCTGGATAAACCGTGATATGTGATCTGGTAACGAGTAGTTGGGTATTATCACTATCGTTCCATCTTGAAACACCTCCGTCTACTTCAGGCTTTTCTGCACGAGTCGCTGTTACAGGAGCGCTCTTAGGAGACTCACTTTCGCCTGCTGGTGTAGCTGTAGCTGTGATTTCGCCTACAGGAAGGCTGTTTGTTGGCGTAACTGTAGCTACACCTTGAGCATCTGCTACTGCTTGACCGATAACAGTACTATCACTATTGTAGAGTTTAACAGTTGAACCTGCTGGTGCTTGGACAGTTACATCCGTTGCAGAACTACCTTTTCCATCAAGGTTTGAAGTGATGACTGGAGCTGCTACTGCCGCACGTGCTCTACGTGGTTTAGCTACTTTAGAGCCATCTTTAATAGTTTGAGCTGCTGACAAGCTTGCAGTCGAACCATCTGCAAAAGTAACAACTACTGATCCGTCTGCTTGAACTTGAACATCAGTTGCTTTAGAGTTAGCTGCCTTAACAGCTGCTACAACTTTTGCTTTTTCTTCATCAGTAAGTGCTGCTGGATTGTAAACCACAGTCACTTCTGGAGCTTGGATGCTATCTGCTTCCTTAGCTTTTTCTGTCGTAACTACTAGTTCTTCTTTAGAATTGTGAGTAGTTTCAACCTTTTCTTCAACCACTGCTGCTGGAGCTACTTCTACAGCTGGTGCTGCATAAGTTGCATTCTCTTCAGCTGCAACCAACTTAATCACCTCTGCTGTAGAGCTATGTTCTTGCTTAGCTTCTACTGCATCTACTTTGACTGATGGAGCTACTAATGCTGCACCAACTGCAAAAACAAGCGAACAACCAAAAAGGAAATGTTTTCCCTTTTTGATCATACGCCAATTCTTTTGTTCTGAATTTTTACGATTAAAATACATTAATCTTGTCTCCTTATTTTAAAAATCATAGCATATCTTTAATATGCACTTAATATTATAAAATAAACATTTAATAATATCAATACTTTCCCTTTTTTATTTTTATACTTGTAAAATATAAAAATAAGTCCAGACATCAATGTCCAGACTCCTTTTTCTTATTCTTCAACTTCAGTTAGACTTGCTGCTTTTTCAAGATATTTTTGGTAGGTACCGTCATCCTTGAGTTTTTGGATGACCTTATCCACCACTTCTTTCAAATCAGCACTATTTTTTCTAAGGGCAACTGCATTGGCTTCGCCGTCCTTCATCTTCAAGCTGACAGTTGCGACAGCTAGGTCAGCGTTTTTAGCAGCATAACTAAGGGCAACTGGCTCATCCATGTGAACAGCATCTACTTTTCCAGCCTGCAATTCATTAACTGCTTCACCCATATTGGTTAGGGAAGTTAATTGAGCTTTTGGTAATTGTTCCTTGACCATTGATTCTGGAACAGTCCCTTTTTGGGCTGCAATATTAGCAGTTTCTAGACTAGTTAAATCCTTATATTTTTCTACATCAGCCTTACGAACCAAGAAACTAATCTTGTTTTCATAGTAAGGGATTGAAAAATCAAAGACTTCTTTTCTTTCGTCAGTAGCGCTAATTCCCGCAACTGCTAGATCTGCCTTACCAGTTTGAAGACTGGTCAAGACATTGTCAAAACTCATGCTTGAAATTTCCAACTTCACCCCAAGTTCATCAGCGATAGCTTGGGCCATATCAATATCCGCACCGACTACCTGGTTTTTTCCGTCAACCAAGGCTTGGAATTCAAAGGGTGCATAGTCAGGACTGGTCGCCACAACTAATTTCCCCTTTTGCTTAATGGCTTCAACAGCTGACTGAGAACCATTCGAACTTGACTGGCAAGCCACTAAGAAGAAACTTGCAAGAAAGCTACATAAAACAAATATCCATTTTTTTAATTTCATAAATAAACAACCTCTCTGTTAATTTTGTATAATTATAACGCTACTCAAGATGTTTGTCAAGTATTTTTTGAATTTTTATCTTAAAAATATTTTTTTCATTCAAAAAAGGAGCTATCAGTTAATTTCAAGCTCCTTTTTATACAGAATGAAACTATTTTATAGTTCGACAATCTTACCTGTTTCAAAGTAAACAACCCATTCACAGATATTTTTGGCATAGTCTCCAATACGTTCCAAGAAAGCAATCACTTGGAAGTAATCACGACCTGTAACGATAGCATCTGGATTTTTCTTGATTTCTTCTGTAGCCAAATCACGAATGCTATCAAAATAATGGTTGATTTTTTCGTCCATTGCTGCTACTTCATAGGCCTGGTCCACTGAACCATTCAGATAGAGTTCAAGGGCTGCTTCGACGAAATTCTTAACATCGCGACCCATCCTCTTGATTTCTTCTTCAACAGCTGGAATACGTTGTTCTCCCTTCATACGAATTGCTGCTTTTGCAATGGAAACAGCATGGTCTCCCATACGTTCCAAGTCAGATACCGCTTTTAAGACTGTTAGAACTGTACGCAAGTCTTGAGAAACGGGTTGTTGAAGGGCAATCATTTCAAATGATTTCTTCTCCAATTTCACTTCGTATTCGTTTACTTCTGCATCGTCTTCGATGACTTCCTTGGCCAAATCACGGTCATGTGTAACAAAGGCACGCACTGTCCGATTGATTTGGGATAGCACCTCTTGTCCCATAGCATAGAACTGGTTGTGTAATTTCTCTAAATCTTCCTCAAATTGAGAACGTAACATCATTTATCTCCTTATCCAAATTTTCCTGAAATATAATCTTCTGTTTCCTTGTGTTGTGGGTTGAGGAACATCTTCTTGGTATCGTTAAACTCGACCAAATTCCCATCAAGGAAAAATCCTGTCTTGTCAGAGATACGAGAGGCTTGTTGCATGGAACGCGTAACCAAGAGCATGGTGTATTTATCTTTTAGAGCATACAAGGTTTCCTCAATCTTACCAGCCGAGATAGGATCCAAGGCTGAAGTCGGTTCATCCAAGAGAATGATTTTAGGACTAGTTGCCAAAACACGGGCAACACAGACACGTTGCTGTTGTCCACCTGAAAGCCCGATTGCTGAATCATGCAGGCGATCCTTGACCTCATCCCAGATGGAAGCTCGTTGCAAGGCTTTTTCCACTGCTTCATCCAGAACCTGCTTATCCTTAACTCCATTGATACGAAGCCCATAAACAACATTTTCGTAGATAGACATAGGGAAGGGGTTTGGTTGTTGGAAAACCATACCGATTTCCTTACGCAATTCAACTGTATCTGTACGTGGGCTGTAAATATTGTGGCCATTGTAAACCACCGAACCAGTTGTGGTCACCTCTGGATTGAGATCCCCCATGCGGTTGATAGCTTTGAGAAGAGTTGACTTTCCTGAACCAGATGGACCAATCAAGGCTGTAATTTCCTTAGGTTGGAAAGATAAGGAAACACTATTCAAGGCCTTTTTTTGATTGTAGTAAACGGACAGGTCCGATACCTGTAAAATCGCTTCTGTCATACTGTTTCCTTTCTATCCAAAGTGTCCTGTTACGTAGTCATTGGTTGACTGTAATTTTGCATTTTGGAAAATATTAGAGGTCTTATCGTACTCGATCAAGTCACCCAAGTAGAAAAATCCTGTGTAGTCACTAGCACGCGCAGCCTGCTGCATACTGTGGGTCACGATGATGATGGTATAGTCCTTCTTTAATTCCAGCATGGTTTCTTCCAGCTGGGCTGTCGCAATCGGATCCAAGGCAGACGCCGGCTCATCCATTAAGAGGATATCCGGTTTAACAGAGATAGCACGAGCGATACAGAGACGTTGTTGCTGTCCACCTGATAGGGTCAAGGCTGACTTGTGCAAATCGTCTTTGACCTGGTCCCAAAGGGCAGCTTGACGAAGAGAGGTTTCCACAATTTCATCCAAGACTTGCTTGTCCTTAACCCCTGCACGTTCATGGGCAAAAGTGATATTTCGGTAGATAGATTTGGCGAAGGGATTTGGTCGTTGGAAGACCATTCCAATGTGCTTACGCATTTCATACACGTTGATTTCTGGACGGTTGACATCAATCCCTTGATAGAGAATTTGACCTGTTACCTTGGCAATATCAATGGTATCATTCATACGGTTGAGACTGCGGAGGTAGGTTGATTTTCCTGAACCAGAAGGGCCAATTAAGGCTGTGATTTTATTTTTTTCAAATTGCATATCGATGCCCTTGATGGATTCTTTTTTACCGTAGTAAACATGTAAATCCTTAGTAGAGAGGGCCACTTTCTCTTCAGGAAAGGTGATGATATGCTTTTCATCCCAATTATATTTTGACATGGCTTCTCCTTTAGGCAGCGGTTAATTTCTTATGTAGGTAGCTTCCGAGTTTGCGGGCTCCAAAGTTAAAGATGAGAATAAAGATGAGGAGCACAGCGGCAGAACCTGCTGATACGATGGTTCCATCTGGAATGGTTCCTTCACTATTGACTTTCCAGATGTGGACAGCCAAGGTTTCTGCTTGACGGAAGATAGAGATTGGGCTGGTCACACTGAGAATATTCCAGTTAGACCAGTCAAGGGCTGGAGCGGATTGTCCTGCTGTATAGATAAGAGCAGCGGCCTCACCAAAGATACGACCAGAGGCCAAGACAACTCCAGTGACAATACCTGGAAGGGCTTCTGGAATGACCACATGGACCACAGTCTCCCAACGAGAAATTCCAAGGGCCAAACCAGCCTCACGCTGCGTATGGTGAACGTGTTTCAAGCTGTCCTCAACATTACGAGTCATCTGAGGCAGGTTAAAGACTGTCAAGGCCAAGGCACCTGAAATGATTGAAAATCCATACTCAAACTGAACTACAAAGATCAAGTAACCAAATAGACCCACAACCACTGATGGCAGTGAAGACAAGATTTCAATACAGGTTCTGACAAAATTGGTCACAGGACCTTTTTTAGCGTATTCAGCTAGGAAAATCCCAGCTCCCATAGACAAGGGCACAGAAATAATCAAGGTAATGACCAAAAGGAAGAAGGAATTATAGAGCTGAATTCCAATCCCTCCGCCTGCTTGGTAAGAAGATGATTTGCCAGTCAAGAAAGGCCAAGAGATGTGGGGCAAACCACGAACCAAGATATAAAGAATCAAGGATGCCAAGATGGCAACAATAATTCCTGCAATCGAGTAGAGGACAGCTGTTGCAATTTTATCTAATTTCTTAGCGTGCATAGTTTTTCTTTCCTCTTTCTTTCGTAATCAATTTAATCACACTGTTGAAGGCCAAACTCATCAAAAGCAAGACTAAGGCCAGTGACCAGAGAACGTTATTGTCAACGGTTCCCATAACGGTATTTCCGATACCCATGGTCAAAACAGAGGTCAAGGTCGCAGCAGGTGTTGTTAGTGAAGTTGGGACAACAGCTGAGTTTCCAACCACCATCTGAATAGCCAGAGCCTCACCAAAGGCACGCGCCATTCCAAAGACCACTGCAGTGAAAATCCCTGAACGCGCTGCCTTCAAGGTCACGCGCCAGATGGTTTGCCAACGAGTGGCTCCCATAGCCAAACTAGCTTCGCGGTAGTGACGAGGCACCGCACGCAAGCTGTCCGTTGTCATAAAGGTTACCGTTGGTAAAATCATGACAAAGAGAACGAAAATCCCTGACAAGATCCCAAAACCAGTTCCACCAAAGACACTACGGACAAAGGGAACTACGACCTGCAAACCGATAAATCCATATACGACTGAAGGGATCCCGACAAGCAATTCAATAGCTGGCTGTAAGATTCTAGCACCTTTTGGTGAGACCTCGGTCATAAAGACTGCCGCACCAATGGCAAAAGGAGTTGCGATAAGAGCTGATAGGATTGTGACAATAAAGGAACCCAAAATCATGGGAAGGGCACCAAATTGTTTACCTGAAGGATTCCAAGTTTGGCCAAAGAGGAAATCAAAGATATTGACCCCATTAACAAAGAAGGTCGACAAACCTTTTTGGGCTACGAAAATCAAAATCATAGCCACAATGATGACAATCAAAGACAGACAGGCAAAGGTCAAGCCTTTTCCTAGTTTCTCTAGACGAGAGTTCTTTGAGGGAGAAAGTAATTTTTTAGCTAATTCTTCTTGATTCATTAGTGACTCCCTTCTAGTGCTGTCACCGTTCCTACAGCATCTTTTTCAACCTTCATTTCCTTAACAGAAATATAGCCCATTCCCTTAACGATTCCACTTTGCGCTTCATCTGAGAGGACAAAGTTGAGGAATTCTGCCACCAATTCATCTGGCTGACCTAAGGTGTACATGTGTTCATAAGACCATAAAGGCCAGTTATTGCTTGTAACATTTTCTGCAATCGGCTCATAGCCATTCAACTTCATACGTTTAACCGAATCATCCACATAGGCAAAGGCTAGGTAAGAAATGGCTCCTGGTGTCTGAGAAACAATGTTTTTGACCATCCCATTTGAATCCTGTTCTTGACTCTGCACGGCAGATTGACCATCCATAATAACACTATCAAAGGTTGCACGTGAACCAGAACTTGCCGCGCGGTTGATAATGGAAATGGCTAGGTCTTTCCCACCGACTTCTTTCCAGTTGGTCACTTGACCTGTAAAGATGCTACGGAGTTGTTCAGTTGTCAGATTTTCAACGTCAACTTCTTTGTTTACAATCACTGCCAAGCCCGCTACAGCAACCTTATGGTCCACTAGAGCGGATGCGTTGATACCGTCTTTTTCCTCGGCAAATACGTCTGAATTTCCTACATCAACGGCTCCAGACTGAACCTGAGACAGACCTGTACCAGATCCTCCACCTTGGACGTTGACTGTTTTTCCAATATGCAGAGAGCCGAATTCATCTGCTGCTGCTTCGACCAAGGGCTGAAGAGCCGTTGAGCCAACAGCTGTCATGGATTCCCCACGATCAATCCAGCTAGCACATCCCGCCAAAGAACCTGCTAGCAAAAGAGCCGCAAGGGATAGAGCGAGTTTTTTCCTTTTTTTCACTGTTTTTCTCCTTGAAAATATTGGTGAATGCTGTGAATTTTTTCAACTATTTATTTATGTTTTTATTTTTTAAAATTGGGAGCCAACTGAAGTTGCTAGCTTGGTTTTACTAGTAATTTGCTCAGTTACCTTGCCCACCAATTTTGACTTAAAATGAAAGACAATTTGAAAAAAATCCATACTTCCACTATAACATAGACAAGCTACTTTGACTAGCATTTTCACTTGAATCTGAGGCCTTTTGGAAAATAATTTTTCAAAACATTTCCAGTCACCTTAGCAAAGCCCAAACCATTGCCTTGAACCAAAACTTGATACCAACCATTTGGCAGACTTTCCGCCAGCTGAACGGTTTCTCCAGCCACATACTTTACAAACCCTTCTTGGTCAATTTCAACCGACTGTTTGACCTGACTCGGTTTCAAGGCTAGACCAAGAGCAAAACTAGGCTCAAAGCGTTTCTTCTTAAAAGTACCCAGATGCAGTCCATTGCGAGCAATCTTGAGTTTCCCTAAATCTGGCAAGAGTTCTGGCAAGAGATAGAGTTGGTCACCAAAAGTCTGCAAAATTCCCCTTAGATTGATTTTCAAGTGTTTTTGGGCAAATTCCTGCCACAAGGCAACTTGTTCTCGGCTAAGATTACTCTTACTTGCCTTAAATTTAGGTGCTGGATTGTCACCTTTAAATTGTAAATGAGCGACAAACTGCCCCTCTCCCTTAAACTGATGAGGGTACATCCGAGCTGTTTCTGGCAGATCAATACCAGCTACCATTCCATTGATATGCTCAACTGGTAGCAAGTCAAAATCATACTCTTCCAGTAGCCAATTGACGATCTCTTCGTTTTCCTCGGGTGCCCAGGTACATGTTGAATAAACCAGACGACCTCCCTCTGCTAGCATGGTCACTGCATCTTCCAGAATTTCTCTTTGAAGACTAGCACATTGACTTGGATAATCTAAGCTCCAATAGTCCATAGCATCTGGTTGCTTACGAAACATCCCTTCACCAGAGCAAGGGGCATCAAGAACGATTAAGTCAAAATAGCCTTTAAAAACCTTGGCCAAGCGGTCAGCAGATTCATTGGTCACCACGACATTTGTCGCTCCAAAGCGCTCCATATTTTCAACCAAAATCTTAGCCCGTTTGCTTGAAATTTCATTGGAAACAAGCAGCCCCTCCCCAGCTAGATAGGCTGCTAGTTGAGTGGATTTGCCACCCGGTGCAGCGGCCAAATCCAAGACCTTCATACCAGGACTGGGCTGGGCTACCTGAGCCACCATTTGAGCAGCAGGCTCTTGCGAATATACTAAACCTGTAGCATGCTCAGGCGATTTTCCTGAAACCTTACCATAGTGACCCCAAGGAGTTTGAGGAATAGCATCAGGAAAGGAAACTGGCGCTTCTTTTAAAGGATTGACCCGAAAGGCCGAAACCGCTTCCTCCTCAAAAGAGGCAAGAAAATCTCTTGCCTCATCTCCTAGTATCTCTTCATATTTTTCAACAAATCCTTCTGGAAATTGCATTTAAGTTCTTTTCCTTTCGTAAATATAGGACTGAATTTCCTCCTGCATCTCAAGAGGTAGCATCATGATCGGCTGTCTGGTTTGAAAATCAGGAGCTTCACCAGAAAGGGTCACCACCCGATAGCCCAGACTTTCCCCTAAAATACTAGCCGCAGCATAATCCCATGGTTGCAGATAGGTGACATAGGTCAACAAACGCCCTGACAAAATCTTGGCAAAACTAATGGCCGCACTTCCATAGACACGAACACCAAGAACCGCTCGGCTCAAATCAGCCAACCCCCATTCATTGGTTTCCAGCATACCACTATTCCCTGCAATAAGGAAATCTCCAAGTGGTTTTTCTTGAAAGGGAGCTAGGGGCTTATTATTTCGACAGACTGGAAACTTACCACCACCGTGATAACAATCCCCCTTGACCACATCATAAATCAAACCAAACTGTCCCTGACCATTTTCAAAATAAGCCATCATAACAGCAAAATCTTCCTGCTGGGCGACAAAGTTATTGGTACCATCAATGGGATCAATGACCCAAACCTTGCCCTCTTGAACCGAGGCTCTCAGACAACCTTCTTCAGCACAAATCTTATCCTTAGGATAACGGGACAAAATCTCACTAACCAAAAGTTCCTGAACTTCCTTGTCCAGTCTGGTCACCAAATCCGTTGGAGAGGACTTGGTTTCAACACACAAGTCTTCCTGCATATGGTCAAGGATGTACTGACCTGCTTTCTTAACAAGCTCTTTAGCAAATTCAAATTTACTTTCCAAGAGAAATCTTTCCTTCCCCTTTTTCCTTGGCAGCCTGAACTGCTCGGTAAAGCGAATAGCCACTAACTGTTTCAAATTCTCGTCCCAAACGTTTTTCTTCACTCTTGCTTGGCACGACAGACTTGAATCCCTTATAGGAGTCCAGTAACTTTTTAGCTTCTACCTTGCCTTCATAGGCAGCTTCAACATCATTAAAAAAAGAAAGCACTGAAGCAAGTTCTTCAGTGCTCCACGACAAATCTAGTGGGTAACTATACTGTTTGTTCATTAACTAATACCAGCTCTCATTCTTGCTTCTTTTAGTTCTTGCTTACGGTAACTACGAGGGAGAAAAGCACGAATCTCATCTTCATTAAAACCGATTTGCATGCGTTTGGCATCAATAATAATTGGACGACGTAAAAGACTAGGGTACTGCTCAATCAAATGAAGCAATTCCGATACCGAAATACTCTCTACATCAATATTCAATTTTTGAAAAATTTTTGAACGAGTTGAAATGATGTCATCAGTACCATTTTCGGTCAAGGAAAGGATATGTTGCAATTCTTTTCTTGTTAAAGGACTGGTCATAATATTGTGTTCCACAAAGGGAACCTTATGTTTTTCTAACCAGGCCTTAGCCTTACGACATGATGTACAGCTCGGTGATAGAAATAGTGTAATCATGCTTTTCTCTTCTTATCTATACTTTGCTATTTCTATTATACACAAAAATAAAGCGCTTGACTAGCGATTTTTTAAAAAAAGCCTATTTTTCAAGAAAAATAGGCTGTTCGCGAACGATTGATACAATTGGATTTGGTTAATTCACTCTTAACGATGGTTTCAAATGATATACAATTTTATATATACAAATTAAAAACAGCCTTCAGTTCACTTCCTACGACTTTTCAAATAAAGATAGCCAAAGAAGCTTTCATAGAGGGCGAAAAAGAGGAGGAAGGCATGAAGGAAGAAGGTCTCTGGCAAAATCAGAATCACTGGATCCTTAGCTGGGTCAAAAAGCCAGGTATCATCTCCCACAAAGAGAATTTGATGGAAAAGAGTAAAGAATTGGTCAAAACCAATCAACACTCCCCCAAGCCCAATCAGTAAAGGCAAAACCACTAGAGCCAAAAGCCCTTTACCAAATAGAGACAAGAAGCCTTTTTTCACAATCCTATTGACAAAGAAATAGAAACTTGGCAATGTTACTAAAGCCACTAGCTGCACTAAGTGAAAGAGATTCTTGACCACCGCAAAGTGGTGCAGACCAGCTGCTGACGAACGAAAATCTGGCATCTGCAAGACCTGACTAAAAGGATTGGTCAGGTAATCCATCAAGATATGAAAGTTATATTGAATGGTTTCTGGTTTTAGATAAACCCGATCTGTTAAATTCAGCCACTGAATTTCCAGCGGATAAAAAATCCAAGCCAGATAAATGGTCAGAAGGATAGAAAGAGAGAGGAGAAAGAGCATAGAGCCCCAAAAGGTCAGTTTAGTTTTCATCGAAGTTCCACTCCGCAAGGCTAGAAACCACATGAGTCGGTGCGATTGGCAGGTCTGCTACTTCTTCTGCCTTGGTAAAACCTGTTGTCACCAAGAGCGTTGGAATGCCATTGTCAATCCCTGCTCGGATATCAGTCAGGTAGTTATCTCCGACCATGATTAACTCTTCACGTTCCAAACCTAAGTGCTCAACCGCCTTTTCCATAATGATGGCATTTGGTTTTCCGATATAAACAGGCTTCACTCGTGTTGCTACTTCAAGCAGGGTAATCAGTGAACCAGCACCTGGCAAAAGACCGCGCTCTGTCGGGATGTTGAGATCAGGGTTGGTTCCGATAAAGTGAGCTCCCTTTTGAATGGCAAGAGTTGCTGTCGCAAATTTTTCATAGTCGACTTGCCAGTCTAGACCTACTACCACATAGGCAGGATTTTCCTTGTCTTCCACATAACCAGCCGCCTTGATGGCTTCCTTGAGACCTGTTTCTCCGATGACATAGACGGTCTTTTCAAGCCCCAAGTCGTTCATATAGTCGATAGTGGCCAAAGTAGCTGTGTAGACAGTCGATAGGGGCGTATCAATATTAAAATTCTGAGCCAACATCTCTTGAACACTCTCTGGAGTGCGGGTTGTATTGTTGGTCACAAAAAGATAAGGGATGTCCCGCTTTTGCAATTCATGGACAAAAGCCTCCCCTGCTGGAATTCGGTCTCTCCCCTTATAAATAGTTCCGTCTAGATCAATTAAATAGCCTTTATATTTCATCTATCTCTCCCTAATCCTTTTTTATTTCTTGCCAAGTGATAATTGCTTGGGCATTGGTAGAACCGTCGCTTGTAATCTCATGCTTGCTTTCCAGTCCAGTCCGTTCAACAGCCGATGTAATCACCCCACCTGGTCGAACTTCCTTGACATACTTGAGGTTGATTTTCTTGGGAATATAGTGGGTCAAAAAATCTGCTCCCATGACCTCAAAAATCCAGTCCAAGTATTTACTGTTATTAACATGGCCATTCATATCCAAATCGTAAAAACGAACATGGTAATCCTTGCTGATTGGATTTTCCAAACTTTGATATTTAGGTCCTCGAAGCAATTTTTTGGAAAACTCAGACTGGTAAGGAGCCACAATATCAGGTTCTACTGCATGGACTTTTCGACTGTCTCGATCCATGAGAACAAAGGTCACCATCATGTGGATGAGCTCCTGACCTGCTTCATCATAAATGGTAAAGCGACGGTAGCAAAAAAGTCTATTGTAGCTTAGGGCTTCCGTTTCGATAGTGATTTCTTCCGCAAAACGAGGCAAACGAACCACCTCAATATCATAGTCTGTGATAATCCAGACAAGATTATAGTTTTCCAAAATGGCCTTATCACTAACTCCCAACTCAATCGACTGCATCCCTGAAACTTGCAAGGAGAGCAAAATCACATCTGGAAGCTTGATATGACCATTCATATCAGCCATATCAAAAGGAATTTTCATTTTCATTTGATAAGTTAAGCCCATGATCCTACTCCAAAATAAATCGTTCTGCTACGGTGTCTCCCAAAAAGAGACCTCTCTTTGTCATACGCACACAGTCACCCTCTATTTGCATGAGACCTTGTTGAACCAAGTCTCTGACAACTTCTCCATATAGTTCATCAAAAGATCGGCCAAATTTTTCCTCAAATCGCGCCATAGAGACCCCTGATTTCTTGCGAAGACCCAGGAACATTTCTTCTTCCATCTGCTCCTTTTGACTCAGGTGCTCTTCTGTGATGCGAGCATTGCCTTCTTCAACTGCACTCAGATAATGACGAATCGGACCATGATTTTTATAGCGCACGCCATTTACATAACCAGATGCCCCAGCACCAATGCCATAGTACTCAGCATTGTCCCAGTACATGAGATTGTGGCGACTTTCAAAACCGGGTTTGGAGAAATTGGAAATCTCATAATGCTCAAAACCAGCTCGCTCCAGCTCTGCGATGATATACTCAAACATCTCAGCCTCCAGTTCCTCCTTAGGCAGAGGCAATTTCCCTCGTCGCATACGATTCATAAAGACTGTATGGTTTTCTAAAATCAAGCTATACAAACTCATATGGGGAATATCCAGTCCAATGGCCTTAGCCACATTGTCCTTGACCTGCTCCATGGTCTGGCCAGGCAGTGCATAAATCAAATCGATAGAGATATTGTCAAAACCAGCCAGTTTCAGACGGTCGATATTTTCATAAATATCTTTCTCTAAATGACTGCGCCCAATCTTTTTCAGCATCTTGTCATCAAAAGTCTGCACACCTAGCGAAACACGATTGACAGGCGAGTTCTTCAACACAGCTATTTTATCCTCATCCAAGTCCCCTGGATTGGCTTCAATGGTCAATTCTTCCAAGGAAGACAAGTCCAAGTTTTTAGTCAAGCCCTTCAATAACACCTCTAGTTGTGACGCTGACAGGGCTGTCGGTGTCCCACCACCGATGTAAAGGGTTCGTAACTTTTGAATGTCATAAGAACGAAACTCTTCCAGCAGATGCTCCAAATAGCTATCTACCGGCTGATTTTTGATGAAAACCTTTGAAAAGTCACAATAATAACAAATCTGGGTACAAAATGGGATGTGCACATAGGCTGACGTTGGTTTTTTCTGCATAGTCTTATTATACCACAAAAAGCGAACAATACTTAGAATTCCGTTTAACAAAATCCTAGCATTGTTCGCTTTCTTTATCTAATCATTCTTTGTATTTTATGGATAAAACAACTATCAGAATCAATCTAGTTCGTTGTTAAAACACAAAAGAATGAATGTTCATCTGACTAAATTTTTAGTCTTCTTTTTTCTTACGAGCTACAAGTCCAAATCCACTCAATAGTCCAAGAAGTCCTAGAGATGCAAGAGCAGCATTTGATTCTGTTCCTGTATTTGGCAATACATTTTGAGAATCATTTGACTTAGCTCCATTATCAACAGTAGTCTTAGTATCTACCTGATCTGCATTTGGAGTTGGAGTAGCTGGTGCTGGTGCAGGTGTATCTTGACCAGAACCTCCATTAGTGTCAGGTTTGACTGGCGTATCAGGTGTCACTGGTGCAACTGGAATTGTATTTGTATTTGAACCTACTTTTCTGAAAATGTGGGTAATTACTGGTTCATTTTCATCAATCATTGTTCTTACAAATTCATATCCTGGAATTGAGCCATGTTCAGCATCCTTTTCATTGCCTGTCTTAACAGATGGTTTCAATACATTTCCATCTTCATCAATCCAGCGAACCTCAATAGTTAATTCTGGTAAAGTGATTGGTCCTGGTAGTTCACCGTTTTCAGCTATTACCTTACCTGGTGTTGTTACTGGAACTTCTACTGTTGGTTGACCTGGTTCTGTAATCTCACCTGTACCTGGGACATCTTTCTTAGGAAGGTTGTCATTTGGTACTTTACCTTTACCGTTTTCACCGATTTCAACAGTGATTGGGCCATCTTCACCTGGGATTTCTACCGTAGTTCCTGGTGGGTATGTTGAGCCATCTGGTTTCTTAGGTGTTACTGTAACGTCACCTGTCTTAGGATCTTGTTCAACATCTACTGTTGGTGTCTTACGAGCTGGTGTTGTTACATCTACTGGTTGTGATGGTTTCTTGTTAGGTTCTGTT
>NZ_VMND01000025.1:0-38263 GCF_013277555.1 Streptococcus sp. k-163
CCTGTGAGATATGGAAGTCGCTTAGCTCTAGGGAGTTTAGCTCAGCTGGGAGAGCATCTGCCTTACAAGCAGAGGGTCAGCGGTTCGATCCCGTTAACTCCCATTTTAGCGGGTGTAGTTTAGTGGTAAAACTACAGCCTTCCAAGCTGTTGTCGCGAGTTCGATTCTCGTCACCCGCTTTGAACTTTGTTCTTTGTACCAAGTTTTTAACTTGGGCGCGTAGCTCAGGTGGTTAGAGCGCACGCCTGATAAGCGTGAGGTCGGTGGTTCGAGTCCACTCGTGCCCATAGTGTTTAGTCCATTTATCTTTTCATTAAGAGGACACGGGATTGTTCCCGTATAAACTATTTTGGAGGATTACCCAAGTCCGGCTGAAGGGAACGGTCTTGAAAACCGTCAGGCGTGTAAAAGCGTGCGTGGGTTCGAATCCCACATCCTCCTTTTTTATTAACGCGGGATGGAGCAGCTCGGTAGCTCGTCGGGCTCATAACCCGAAGGTCGTAGGTTCAAATCCTGCTCCCGCAATAAGGCTCGGTAGCTCAGTTGGTAGAGCAATGGATTGAAGCTCCATGTGTCGGCGGTTCGATTCCGTCTCGCGCCATTTATATATTTTGGAAGGGTAGCGAAGAGGCTAAACGCGGCGGACTGTAAATCCGCTCCTTCGGGTTCGGGGGTTCGAATCCCTCCCCTTCCATTTTACGGGCATAGTTTAAAGGTAGAACTAAGGTCTCCAAAACCTTCAGTGTGGGTTCAATTCCTACTGCCCGTGTTAATAGAATTATGGCGGGTGTGGTGAAGTGGTTAACACACCAGATTGTGGCTCTGGCATGCGTGGGTTCGATCCCCATCACTCGCCTATTTTATATTATTGGGGTATAGCCAAGCGGTAAGGCAAGGGACTTTGACTCCCTCATGCGTTGGTTCGAATCCAGCTACCCCAGTTACTATTTGCCGGCGTGGCGGAATTGGCAGACGCGCTGGACTCAAAATCCAGTGTCCGCAAGGACGTGCCGGTTCGACCCCGGCCGCCGGTATAGTATAGAAATAGGAACGTAGTTAATCTTCGTTCCTTTTTTGTATTATTTTATGGTATAATAATAGTTATTCAAATTTTATTTAGATTAAGAAAGTGTAGGATAGTATGTCTCGTTCTATCGATTTATTAAAACATCGGTATTTGAAAAATATTAAAGAAAATCCTGAATTGTTTGTCGGAATTGAGTTGGAGTATCCTGTTGCAAATTTAGAAGGTGATACTACAGATATTGAAATTATCAAACACTTATTCCGATATTTAGTTTCTGCTTTGGATTTCACTGTAGAAAAGGTAGATGATTTTGGATGTCCTATTCAGTTAGTGGATCCAGTAAGTCAGGATGCTATTTTATTTGAAGTTTCCTATACTACGATTGAGTTTGCATTTGGCAAGGCTGAAACGATTCAAGAGGTTGAAGAACGTTTTAGTATTTATATGGAAGCAATCCAGAAGAAGTTAGCTGAATCAAATCATGCTATTGTTGGCTGTGGTATTCATCCCAACTGGGATAAAAATGAGAATTGTCCAGTGGCTTACCCACGGTATCGCATGTTGATGGACTATTTGAATTTGAGTAGAAATGTGACTAAATCAGAGTTGCATCATTTCCCTGAATATGGTGCTTTTATCTGTGGGAGTCAGGTTCAGCTTGATGTTTCAAAATCTAACTACTTACGGGTGATTAATGCTTTTACTCAAATTGAAGGGGCTAAGGCTTATTTATTTGCCAATTCTGAGTTTACAGGGGCGGATTGGGATACGAAAATTTCAAGGGATATTTTCTGGGAAGAATCGATGCATGGTATCTATCCAGAAAATGTCGGAGTCAATGCTAGGCTCTTTAAAGATGAGGATGATTTTTTTGATTATCTAGATCATTCTGCAATTTTTACTGCGGAACGTAATGGACAAACATATTATTTTTATCCGATTCAGGCCAGGGACTATTTGCCTACATCTGAAATCCAAGCATATGCTCTGAATGGGGATAAGATTCTTATTTACCCTCAAGAGAAGGATTTTGAAACTCATCGTAGTTATCAGTACCAAGACTTAACGACTCGCGGAACGGTTGAGTTTCGTAGTGTGTGTACTCAACCTCTTGATAGAACCTTCGCTTCAGCAGCTTTTCACTTGGGATTATTGGTTAATTTAGATAAGTTAGAAGCTTACTTAGGAACAGAACCTTTCTTTAAAGAATCTGGGCGAAATTATAAGTTTTTAAGACGACAATTTTCTAAGAAAAAGCTTACAGAACAGGAAGAAACTGCGATTATAGAGTTTTCCAAAGACTTACTCCTGCTAGCTGAGGAAGGACTGGAGATGAGAAATAAGCAAGAAATGACCTACTTACAGCCTTTGAAAGAAGAATTGAATCTATAATTTCTCTTATAAAGGGAGAATTTTCTGAAAAATCATGATATAATGGTAGAGACTATAGATAAAGGATAGAGAGTAATGACATTAGTTTATCAATCAACGCGTGATGCGAAAAATACAGTAACTGCTAGCCAAGCTATTTTGCAAGGTTTGGCGACGGATGGTGGTTTATTTACACCGGTTACTTATCCAAAGGTAGATTTGGACTTTGACAAATTAAAAGATGCTTCTTATCAGGAAGTTGCTAAGTTAGTTTTGTCAGCATTTTTAGATGACTTTACAGCTGAGGAGTTGGACTACTGTATCAACAATGCCTATGATAGCAAGTTTGATACTCCAGCTATAGCACCATTAGTGAAATTAGACGGGCAATATAACTTGGAACTTTTTCATGGTTCAACAATTGCTTTTAAGGATATGGCCTTGTCTATTTTGCCATACTTTATGACAACAGCTGCTAAGAAACATGGCTTGGAGAACAAAATCGTCATTTTGACAGCGACATCTGGTGATACTGGGAAAGCTGCTATGGCAGGATTTGCGGATGTACCTGGTACTGAGATTATCGTCTTTTATCCAAAGGATGGTGTCAGCAAGGTTCAAGAGTTGCAAATGACCACTCAGACTGGCGACAATACTCATGTTATCGCTATTGATGGTAACTTTGACGATGCGCAAACAAATGTGAAGCATATGTTTAACGATGTGGCTCTTCGTGAAAGATTAGCGGTCAACAAGTTGCAATTTTCATCAGCTAACTCTATGAATATTGGCCGTTTGGTGCCACAAATTGTCTACTATGTTTATGCCTACGCTCAGCTTGTTAAAACTGGTGAGATTGTGGCTGGTGATAAGGTCAACTTTACCGTACCAACAGGAAACTTTGGAAATATCTTGGCTGCCTTTTATGCCAAACAAATCGGTCTTCCAGTTGGTAAATTGATCTGTGCTTCAAATGACAACAATGTTTTGACAGACTTCTTCAAGACACGTGTTTACGATAAGAAACGTGAGTTTAAGGTGACAACTAGTCCATCTATGGATATTTTGGTATCTTCAAACTTGGAGCGTTTGATTTTCCATCTTTTGGGTAATGATGCGGTTAAAACAGCTGAACTCATGAATGCCTTGAATAGCCAAGGTCAATATGAGTTGACAGACTTTGATGCAGAGGTTCTTAACCTCTTTGCAGCTGAATATGCGACTGAGGAAGAAACAG
Source organism: Streptococcus sp. k-163 (assembly GCF_013277555.1). GTDB lineage: Bacteria > Bacillota > Bacilli > Lactobacillales > Streptococcaceae > Streptococcus. The sequence continues at coordinate 3,636 of NZ_VMND01000025.1, forward strand.
CGGCAGAAATCAAGCGTGTTTATGAGTCAGATTCTTATATCGAGGATCCACATACGGCGGTTGCCTCAGCAGTTTATAAGAAATACCAAGCTTCTACTGGAGATGTAACTAAGACAGTGATTGCTTCAACAGCTAGTCCATACAAGTTCCCAGTGGTTGCAGTAGAAGCGGTAACAGGAAAAGCAGGCTTAACTGACTTTGAAGCCTTGGCTCAATTACATGAAATCTCAGGAGTGGCAGTGCCGCCAGCAGTTGACGGGCTTGAAACAGCTCCTGTTCGTCACAAGACAACAGTGGCAGCTGCTGATATGCAAGCAGCAGTTGAGGATTATCTAGGACTTTAAGACAGAAGGAGTAAACTCGGTTGGGAAGCCAACTGAGTTTCTTTTCATCAGGAGGACGGATTGTTTAAGAAAAATAAAGACATTCTTAATATTGCCTTGCCAGCTATGGGCGAAAACTTTTTGCAGATGCTCATGGGGATGGTGGATAGTTATCTGGTTGCTCACTTGGGCTTGATAGCTATTTCGGGTGTATCAGTAGCTGGCAATATTATCACGATTTATCAGGCGATTTTCATCGCTCTGGGAGCTGCTATTTCCAGTGTTATTTCAAAGAGTTTAGGGGAGAAGAATCAGTCTAAGCTAGCCTACCATGTGACTGAGACGTTGAAAATTACTTTACTATTAAGTTTCCTTCTGGGATCTTTGTCCATCTTCGCTGGGCAAGAGATGATAGGACTTTTGGGGACGGAGAGAGATGTAGCTGAGAGTGGTGGACTCTACCTATCTTTGGTAGGCGGATCGATTGTTCTCTTAGGTTTAATGACTAGTCTGGGAGCCTTGATTCGTGCAACGCATAATCCACGTCTGCCTCTCTATGTTAGTTTTTTATCCAATGCCTTGAATATTCTTTTTTCAAGTCTAGCTATTTTTGTTCTGGATATGGGGATAGCTGGTGTTGCTTGGGGGACAATTCTATCTCGTTTGGTTGGTCTTGTGATTTTGTGGTCGCAATTAAATCTACCTTTTGAGAAACCGACTTTTGGTTTAGATAAGGAACTATTGACATTAGCTTTGCCAGCAGCTGGAGAGCGGCTCATGATGCGGGCTGGAGATGTCGTGATCATTGCCTTGGTCGTTTCTTTTGGAACGGAGGCAGTGGCTGGAAATGCAATCGGAGAAGTCTTGACCCAGTTTAACTACATGCCTGCCTTTGGCGTTGCTACGGCAACGGTCATGCTGGTAGCTCGAGCAGTTGGAGAGGATAATTGGGAAAGAGTAGCTAGTTTGAGCAAGCAAACCTTTTGGCTTTCTCTGCTTCTCATGTTGCCCTTGACGCTTAGTGTCTATGCCTTGGGCATACCACTGACTCATCTCTATACGACTGATTCTCTAGCGGTGGAGGCTAGTGTGCTAGTGACACTTTTTTCACTACTTGGTACTCCTATGACGATAGGAACAGTTATCTATACAGCAGTATGGCAGGGTTTGGGCAATGCTCGGCTTCCCTTTTATGCGACAAGTATAGGAATGTGGTGTATCCGCATTGGAACAGGATATCTGATGGGGCTTGTTTTTGGTTGGGGCTTGCCTGGTATTTGGGCCGGAACCCTTTTGGATAATGGTTTTCGCTGGTTATTTCTACGCTACCGTTACCAGCGTTATATTAGATTGAAAGGATAGGAAATGCAAAAAACAGCTTTTATTTGGGATTTAGATGGGACTTTATTGGACTCTTACGAAGCGATTTTGTCAGGGATTGAGGAAACTTTTGCTCAGTTTTCTATTCCTTATGATAAGGAGCAGGTGAGAGAGTTTATCCTCAAGTTTTCTGTGCAAGATTTACTGGAGCAGGTGGCAGAAGAGCGAACTTTGGATGCGGAAGTACTAAATCAAGTGCGTGCCCAGAGTCTTGCTGAGAAGAATGCTCAAGTAGTCTTGATGCCAGGTGCGCGTGAAGTGTTGTCTTGGGCAGACCAAGTAGGGATTCAACAGTTTGTTTACACTCATAAGGGAGATAATGCTTTTACTATTCTAAGAGACTTGGGTTTGGAATCCTATTTTAAAGAGATTTTAACCAGTCAGAGTTTCTTTGCGCGTAAGCCAAGTCCAGAAGCGGCTAACTATCTGTTAGACAAGTATCAGTTGGATCCTGACAATACTTATTATATAGGGGATCGGACTCTGGATGTGGAATTTGCCCAGAATAGTGGGATTCAAAGTATCAACTTTTTAGAGTCGACTTATGAAGGAAATCATAGGATTCAAGCGTTAGCAGATATTTTCCGTTTTTTTAAGGCTGAGCGATAAAAAGATTGTGTCAGTTTTGTGACAGAGACCTAACAAACTATTTCAAGTAACCGAGTTTGTTACAAGGAATAGACAGTTCTGTTAAATAGGCCCGAGAGGTCTTTTTTTCTGCATTTTTTGTGTTATGATAGACAGGTACTCATTTGAAAGGAATTTGAAAGAATGAAGAAAAGAATATTATTAGCCTCAACAGTAGCCTTGTCATTTGCCCCAGTATTGGCAACTCAAGCAGAAGAACTTCTTTGGACTGCACGTAGTGTTGAGCAAATTCAAAATGATTTGACTAAAACGGACAACAAAACTAGCTATACCGTTCAATATGGTGATACCTTGAGCACCATTGCAGAAGCCTTGGGTGTAGATGTCACAGTTCTTGCGAATTTGAATAAAATCACGAATATGGACTTGATTTTCCCAGAAACTGTTTTGAAAACGACTGTCAATGAAGCAGAAGAGGTAACGGAAGTTGAAATCCAAACTCCTCAAGCAGACTCTAGTGAAGAAGTGACAACTGCGACAGCAGATTTGACAACCAATCAAGTGACGGTTGATGATCAAACTGTTCAGGTTGCAGACCTTTCTCAACCGATTGCAGAAGCTCCAAAAGCGGTAGAAACTACAAGTACAAAAGAAGTAGCATCAAGTTCAGAAGTTACAGAGACAGTGACTGCTTCAGAAGAAGTCGCGCCATCTACAGGAAATTCTGTTTCAGAGAAGCAAACAGCCGAAACAAGCAATGCAGTTGCAGAAGCAGCTCCTCAGGCAACGACTCCAGCTGAGAAAGAGGAAACACAAGCAAGCCCTCAGGCTGAGTTAACAGTGGAAACAACTACAACTCCAGTAGAAGAAAAAGCAATAGAAACAACTGCAACAAGTTTAGAAGAAGTAAAAGAAGTAGCATCAAGTGAAGCTACACCAGCAGTTTCTACTTATCAACCAGAAGAGGTGAAAACAGTTTCAACAACTTACGCGGCTCCAGCTGCGCCCGATTATGCTGGACTGGCAGTAGCGAAATCTGAAAATGCTGGCCTTCAACCACAAACAGCTGCCTTTAAAGAAGAAATTGCTAACTTGTTTGGCATTACATCCTTTAGTGGTTACCGTCCAGGAGATAGTGGAGATCACGGAAAAGGTTTGGCTATCGATTTTATGGTACCAGAAGGCTCAGAACTAGGGGATAAGATTGCGGAATACGCTATTCAAAACATGGCCAGCCGTGGAATTAGTTACATTATTTGGAAACAACGTTTCTATGCTCCATTCGATAGTAAATATGGACCAGCTAATACTTGGAACCCAATGCCAGACCGTGGTAGCGTGACAGAAAATCACTATGACCACGTTCACGTTTCAATGAATGGATAAATCAGACTTTGTAATATCATTTTGACGAATGAGATCTAGCTTTCGTGATAGAGAGCGATTCTCGTTCGTTTTTTTCTTTGTCATACTCTTCGAAAATCTCTTCAAACCACGTCAGTTTTATCTGCAACCTCAAAGCTGTGCTTTGAGCAACCTACGGATAGCTTCCTAGTTTGCTCTTTAACTTTCATTGAGTATCAATATGAATGGAAAATGGGAAGTTACCATTTTGCAATGATTGAAGCATGATTCTTGCAATTTATTTTACTTTGCATTATGATTGACTAATCAACTATTGATGAGTCAATCGAAAGGAAGAAGACATGATAGAGATTCAAGATTTACTGTATCAACTCCGCTTGTCTGAGCAAGCGAGTACTCAATTGTTTGAAAAAAGGCTTGGGATTAGTTTGACACGGTATCAGATTTTACTGTTTTTACTGGAGAATTCTCCCTGTAATCAAATAGCGGTTCAGGAGCGTTTGAAGATTGATCAGGCTGCTTTGACTCGACATTTCAAAATTCTGGAAAAGGAAGGTTTGGTGGAGCGTCATCGTAATCCTGAAAATCAGCGGGAAGTGTTGGTAGAGGCTACGAAGTATGCCAAGGAGCAGTTAGTGGTGAATCCACCTTTGCAGCATATCAAGGTTAAGCAAGCGATGAAAAGTATCTTAACAGAGTCTGAAATAACAGAACTCAACCGTTTATTAAATAAATTGGTTTTGGGTATTGAAAATATAGAAATTTAAGGAGAAATAGATGTCAATTATTACAATCATTTTAGCAACGATCGTTGCTTTGGAGCATTTTTACATTTTTTATTTGGAAAGTGTTGCAACGCAATCAGAAGCGACTAGTCGTGTCTTTAACATGGACAAGGAAGAATTGGCTCGTCCGTCAGTAAGTTCACTGTTCAAAAATCAAGGGATTTATAATGGTCTGCTAGGAGTTTTTCTCTTGTATGGTATTTATTTCTCACAGAATTTAGAAATTGTGACTATTTTTGTTTTATTTGTGATTGGGGCGGCGGCTTACGGCTCTTTCACAGCAGATAAGAAAATTATTTTGAAGCAAGGTGGACCAGCTATTTTAGCCTTGATTAGTATTTTACTCTTTAAATAAATTTGAAAGGCGGTACTAGTCTTGCTAGTCCTTTTCACTCTAGAATAAGGGAAATATGTTATACTTGTTTTATTGTCGGAAAAAGAGTTTCATGGAATTGGTTGTAAGGAGTTAGAAATGAAAGTATTAGTGACTGGTTTTGAGCCCTTTGGAGGGGAAAAGGTCAATCCAGCTTTGGAGGCCATTAAAGGTTTACCAACTGAAATCCATGGTGCGGAGGTCCGTTGGTTAGAAGTGCCAACAGTCTTTCACAAATCGGCCCAAGTATTGGAAGAAGAGATGAATCGTTATCGACCTGACTTTGTCCTTTGTATTGGGCAAGCAGGTGGAAGATCTAGCTTGACGCCTGAACGAGTAGCTATTAATCAAGACGATGCACGCATCCCAGATAATGAAGGTAATCAACCGATTGACCTTCCCATTCGCCAAGATGGTGCTTCGGCCTACTTTAGCAGTTTGCCGATTAAAGCGATGGTCCAAGCTATAAAAATGGTGGGCTTGCCGGCCTCTATTTCCAATACGGCAGGGACTTTTGTCTGCAATCATTTGATGTATCAGGCCCTCTATTTGGCAGAAAAGAAATTTCCACATGTTAAGGCAGGTTTTATGCATATTCCTTATATGATGGAACAGGTGGTGAATCGACCGACTACTCCAGCTATGAGTTTAGTGGATATTAGGCGAGGGATAGAAGCAGCAATCGGCGCCATTATAGAACATGGAGATCAGGACCTCAAGTTGGTAGGCGGAGAAACTCATTGATAGAAAAAAGCTTGAGGGAAAACCTTCAAGCTTTTGGACGTTTTCGAGCTAGTACTGCTCGGTAGAAAATTATTTTATTGATTTGAATATAGGGAAGAAGTGAAAAACTAGCAATCCCAAAAGTAATCCAATTGAGGAAATACCAAGGAAGGAGTTGTAAGTCTAGAACAAAGCGCTGAAATTTGTAGCCTTTCATCAGAAAACGGCTGGTTTTAAGTATTTGCCCTGGTTTAGCTTGGCTCAAGTCTAGGGTGTCACAGAGGAGAAATTCTACCTGCGAATAGGCATAGTACTGTGGAATATAGAGACTGTTTCCTATAATCATCAAGAAAATACTTGCTAGAAAGTAAAGACCAAAGGTCATGAGGAAGCGCTCGGTTTCAATTGACGTGAGATCCAGATTAGGAAATTCAGGATGGATTGCAACGAATTTCTTTGCTAGAAAGCTACTGTAAAAGAGGAAGTAAATCCCGAGTAAACTAGGAATGCTCCATAAGAAAAGATAGAAGCGTTTGAGAAGGAGAGTCAAAAAGGTTTGTGAAAAGTGTGCTTCGTTAAAGAGAGTGAGACTATTTTTGACAGATAGTTCTGTATCAGGATTTTTGATGAGTTTCAGGGTTGTATAGACTGAACTGGTTAGGAGAATCGTCCCGATAAAGGAGACTAATAGTGGGAAAAGGTAGGCTTGGGATACATGGCCAAACACGCTTAAAAAGGGTTCTTCTAAAATAGCTTCGTTGATACGCTCTAAGGGATTGAGGAAGCCAGACAAGATGACCAGTATGCTAGGTAAGAGATAGACAAGAAAGAGGCGGGGATTTTCAGCTTGAAATTGTCTAGCCTGCAGACGAATGGTTTTTAAATCAATTTTTGGGTATTTCATTCTCTCATTATACCATAGTTCGTGACAGTTCCAGCTTTTTTTGATAAAATCATACAGTATGCCCTTGGGCACAAAGTATGAACTGGGACTGTTTTTCCCAGCTTCGGAGGTAGAAAATGTCAGATTCACCAATCAAATACCGTTTGATTAAGAAAGAAAAACACACAGGAGCTCGTCTGGGAGAAATCATCACTCCCCACGGTACATTTCCGACACCTATGTTTATGCCAGTTGGGACTCAAGCTACTGTCAAAACTCAGTCACCTGAAGAATTGAAGGAGATGGGTTCGGGAATTATCCTATCAAACACCTATCATCTCTGGCTTCGCCCTGGGGATGAACTAATTGCACGCGCTGGTGGTCTCCACAAGTTCATGAATTGGGACCAACCTATTTTGACAGATAGTGGTGGTTTTCAGGTTTATTCCTTAGCAGATAGCCGTAATATCACAGAAGAAGGAGTAACCTTTAAAAATCATCTTAATGGTTCTAAGATGTTCCTATCACCAGAAAAGGCCATCTCTATTCAGAACAATCTAGGTTCAGATATCATGATGTCTTTTGACGAATGTCCTCAGTTTTATCAACCTTACGACTACGTTAAGAAATCAATCGAGCGTACCAGTCGTTGGGCTGAGCGTGGTTTGAAGGCTCACCGTCGTCCGCATGATCAAGGGTTATTTGGGATTGTGCAGGGGGCAGGATTTGAAGATCTTCGCCGCCAATCGGCTCATGACCTTGTCAGCATGGATTTCCCAGGCTACTCTATCGGTGGTTTGGCAGTGGGAGAAACCCACGAAGAGATGAATGCGGTCTTGGACTTTACAACCCAACTGCTGCCTGAAAATAAACCTCGCTATTTGATGGGTGTGGGAGCGCCAGATAGCTTGATTGATGGGGTGATTCGTGGGGTGGATATGTTTGACTGTGTCTTGCCGACTCGTATCGCTCGTAACGGGACTTGTATGACCAGTCAGGGACGTTTGGTTGTCAAAAACGCCCAGTTTGCTGAGGACTTTACGCCACTGGATCCTGAATGTGATTGCTACACATGTAAGAACTATACACGCGCTTACCTTCGTCACCTGCTCAAGGCTGATGAAACCTTTGGTATCCGCTTGACTAGCTACCATAACCTTTACTTCTTGCTTAACCTGATGAAGCAAGTGCGACAAGCCATTATGGATGACAATCTTTTAGAATTCCGTGAGTATTTTGTGGAAAAATATGGCTATAATAAATCAGGACGTAATTTCTAAAATGGAATTGATATAAGCTAAAAATCCTAAGTTTTCTCTTAGGATTTTTCTTCTTTTTTTGATAGAATAAAGTGTACAATGAAAGGAAGAATAAACTCGTATGCGCATTAAATGGTTTTCCTTGATTAGGATTACAGGTTTACTATTGGTACTCTTGTATCATTTCTTTCAGACCATCTTTCCTGGAGGTTTTTTCGGGGTAGATGTCTTTTTCACGTTTTCAGGCTTCCTGATTACGGCTCTACTCATCGAAGAATTTTCTAAGAATCACGAGATTGACTTGATTGGATTTTTTAGGAGACGCTTTTATCGGATTGTTCCACCTGTGGTTTTGATGGTCTTGGTAACCATGCCCTTTACTTTCTTAGTTCGACAAGATTATGTTGCTGGAATTGGTGGTCAGATTGCGGGAGTCTTAGGCTTTATGACCAACTTCTATGAACTCCTAACAGGTGGGAGCTATGAATCTCAGTTCATTCCACATTTGTTTGTTCATAATTGGAGCTTGGCTGTTGAGGTTCACTACTATATCCTCTGGGGATTGGCAGTTTGGTTCTTATCTAAACAGTCCAGATCAAATGGTCAGTTGAGAGGAATGGTCTTTCTCTTATCTGCTGCTGCCTTCTTGATCAGCTTCTTCTCCATGTTTATTGGTAGTTTTCTAGTAACCTCTTATTCCTCTGTTTACTTCTCCAGTTTAACTCATGTCTATCCATTCTTTTTGGGAAGTGTGTTAGCAACGATTGTAGGCGTTCGTCAGACGACTTCCCTCGTCAAACAGTTGGATAAAATCTGGGATTTACGCAAGACCCTTTTAGTTTTGGGAGGAGGTTTTGGCTTCTTACTCATTTTGACCTTCTTTGTCAAATTTACCTATCTCTTTGCTTATCTATTTGGATTCTTAATGGCCAGTTTAGCAGCCATGGCTATGATTCTGGCGGCGCGTGTCTTACATGAAAAGACACATCATATACAGGAACCGAAGATTATCAGCTTCTTAGCGGATACTAGCTATGCAGTTTATCTCTTCCATTGGCCTTTCTATATCATTTTTTCACAGTTGACATCAAATCTTCTTGCTGTGTTATTAACTTTGATTTTTTCTTATGGATTTGCCAGTCTTTCATTTTATGTATTGGAACCTTGGATTGCAGGCAAGAACACACCTATTTTACAAACCCTTCGTCCCCTGCCTTATATTCACACAATTCTTGCAACAAGTACAGGAATCTTGACCATCATTGTCTGCACGGTGACCTTGTTGGCTCCACAAGTTGGAGCTTTTGAGACAGATTTAACTGTCAATGGCTTGAAGCAAGCTGCGACAAATATTGGCCAGACCAAGGTAATGGCAGAGCGGGCAGATGCAAATAGTTTGGGAATTGCTGATGGCACTATGTTAATTGGTGACTCGGTGGCTCTAAGGGCCAATACAGCTCTGCAGACAGCTCTTCCTGGAGCACAGATTAACGCGCAGGTCAGCAGAACAACCAAGACCGCCAATGAAATCATGCTAAATAATAGCCAGAATAAATTTTTACCTAAGATGGTGGTCATTGCAACAGGGGTAAATAATCCTGAAAATTACAAGGAAGATTGGGATAGTATCGTGAAAAATCTTCCTAAGGGACACCATATGATTTTGGTGACACCTTATGAAGGAGATAAAACAAAAGAGACCTATGCAATCGTTGAGAAGGCTGCTACCTACATGAGAGAATTGGCAGAGAAGACACCTTATATCACAGTTGCTGATTGGAATCAAGTTGCGAAAGAGCATCCAGAAATTTGGACTGGAACAGACCAAGTCCATTTTGGAAGTGACAATAGCAAAATTGAAGCAGGAGCAAAATTGTATGCAGATACCATTGCTACAGCCTTGCAAACAGCTCAAGACAAACCAGTCAAATCAAAATAACTTGTATTAAAAAGAGAAGAGTTGGAGAAATCCAGCTCTTTTAAAATATCTCTAGAAAATAGGTCTATACCATTTACAAATGAATCAGAAAGGTTTATAATGTAATTGACATAATAAATATCAAAAGTAATCTTTTAAGGAGGTCATTATTATGCCTAATTACGTTAAAGCGGATCAGTTTTTCTATCCATTTGGCATTCGTCGCGGTGGGTACTTAGAACTTGTTGATGGCAAATTTGGGAAACATGTGGATCAAATTCCTGAAGGAGCAGAGGTTCTTGACTATACTGGTTATAGCATTGCACCAGGTCTTGTGGATACTCATATTCATGGATATGCAGGTGTAGATGTGATGGACAACAACATTGAAGGTACATTGCATACTATGAGTGAAGGACTTCTTAGTACCGGTGTTACCAGTTTCTTGCCCACAACTTTAACAGCCACTTATGAGCAATTGCTTGCAGTCACTGAAAATCTTGGAAACCATTATAAAGAAGCAACGGGTGCTAAGATTCGTGGGATTTATTATGAAGGTCCATATTTCACAGAAACTTTTAAGGGGGCACAAAATCCAACTTATATGAGAGACCCGGGTGTTGAGGAGTTTCATTCTTGGCAGGATGCTGCAAAAGGGATGCTAAATAAAATCGCTATTGCACCAGAACGTGATGGGGTGGAAGATTTTGTACGTACTATTACAGGTGAAGGTGTGACAGTTGCACTTGGACACTCAGATGCGACATTTGAACAAGCTAAGAAGGCAGTTGATGCTGGAGCTAGTGTATGGGTACATGCCTATAATGGGATGCGTGGTTTAACACACCGCGAACTAGGTATGGTAGGAGCTATGTATGAGCTCCCACATACTTACGCAGAATTGATTTGTGATGGTTATCACGTAGATCCAAAAGCTTGTGAGATTTTACTTAAGCAAAAGGGGACAGAAAACATCGCTCTTATTACGGACTGTATGACAGCTGGTGGGCTTGAAGACGGTGACTATATGTTGGGAGAATTCCCTGTTGTAGTAGCAAATGGAACTGCACGCCTCAAATCGACAGGTAACTTGGCAGGTTCTATCCTCAAACTTAAAGATGGTATGAGAAATGTAGTCGAGTGGGGTATTGCAAATCCACACGAAGCGGTCATGATGGCTAGCCTTAACCCAGCAAAATCTGTTCACATTGATGATGTTTGTGGTCAAATCCGTGAAGGCTACGACGCTGACTTTATCGTGCTAGATAAAGATTTGGAATTGGTAGCAACCTATCTAGATGGTGTGAAACGTTATCAAGCATAAGAGAGAAAGCAGAAGTTAGAGATTAGTTTCTGCTTTTTTATCTATATTACTTTACCAGTAAATAAAAAAGTTAAAAAAATCACAAAAAAGCTTGAGCAAACAAATGAAAAGGTTTACAATTGTATTATAAATAATACAAATAAAAAAACGGAGGAGTGCTTTATGAAAGCCTATACTTATGTTAAACCAGGACTTGCTTCTTTTGTTGACGTTGACAAACCAGTGATTCGTAAGCCAACAGACGCTATTGTGCGTATCGTAAAAATCACTATTTGTGGAACAGACCTCCATATTATCAAAGGGGATGTTCCTGCTTGCCAAAGCGGTACCATTCTTGGTCACGAAGGGATTGGGATTGTGGAAGAAGTTGGAGAAGGAGTTTCTAACTTCAAAAAAGGCGACAAGGTCTTGATTTCTTGTGTCTGTGCCTGTGGTAAATGCTACTACTGTAAAAAAGGAATTTATGCTCACTGTGAAGACGAAGGGGGCTGGATTTTTGGTCACTTGATTGATGGTATGCAGGCTGAATATCTACGTGTCCCTCATGCAGATAATACTCTTTACCACACTCCAGAAGACTTGTCAGATGAAGCCTTGGTTATGCTATCAGACATTCTGCCTACTGGATATGAAATTGGTGTCTTAAAAGGGAAAGTAGAACCTGGTTGTAGTGTAGCCATTATTGGTTCAGGACCTGTTGGATTGGCTGCTCTATTGACAGCTCAATTCTATTCACCAGCTAAATTGATTATGGTAGACCTAGACGATAACCGCTTGGAAACTGCTGTATCATTTGGTGCGACTCACAAGATTAATTCTTCAGACCCTGAAAAAGCGATTAAAGAAATTTATGATTTGACAGATGGTCGTGGTGTAGATGTTGCTATCGAAGCTGTTGGTATTCCTGCAACATTTGATTTCTGTCAAAAGATTATCGGTGTAGACGGAACGGTTGCCAACTGTGGTGTACATGGTAAACCAGTCGAATTCGATTTAGATAAACTTTGGATTCGCAACATCAATGTAACAACTGGTTTGGTATCTACAAATACAACTCCACAATTGTTGAAAGCACTTGAAAGTCATAAGATTGAGCCAGAAAAATTGGTAACTCATTATTTCAAACTAAGTGAAATTGAAAAAGCCTATGAAGTTTTCAGTAAAGCGGCAGACCACCATGCAATTAAGGTAATCATCGAAAACGATATTTCAGAAGCTTAAGTAGTAAAAACATTTTGGAACATAAGCAAATAGAAATTCAGTCATCATAAGATGGCTGGATTTTTTATCAAAAATTTAAGAAATGAGCATATTTCTTTTCTTGTTTAATGGAATTAGTTATAATATACGATACAAAGGAATTGAATGAATATGTATCGTGTTATAGAAATGTATGGAGATTTTGAACCCTGGTGGTTCTTAGAAGGTTGGGAAGAAGATATTGTAGCTAGTAAGAAATTTGACCAGTATTATGATGCTCTCAAATACTACAAAACTTGCTGGTTTAAATTAGAACAAGAATCCCCTCTTTATAAAAGCAGAAGTGACTTGATGACCATTTTTTGGGATCCAGAAGACCAACGCTGGTGTGATGAATGTGATGAATATTTACAACAATACCATTCTTTGGCTCTTTTACAGGATGAGCAGGTTATTCCAGATGAAAAACTACGCCCAGGCTATGAAAAACAAACAGGTAAGGAAAGGCACCGTTCTTGCCGTATGAAATTAAAATAGAAAAAAAGTAACTTTTTTGGAGTTGCTTTTTTTATTTTCCCAAATCTTTGCGAATAGTATAGGTGAGGAGGTAAGTATGGTTCAAGAAATTGCACAAGAAATCATTCATTCAGCTCGGAAAAAAGGAGCGCAAGATATTTATTTTGTTCCTAAGTTAGACGCTTATGAGCTTCATATGAGAATAGGAGACGAGCGCTGTAAAATCGGTTGTTATGATTTTGAAAAGTTTGCGGCCGTCATCAGTCACTTTAAGTTTGTAGCTGGTATGAATGTTGGAGAAAAGCGACGTAGTCAACTTGGTTCCTGTGATTATGCATATGACGATAAGATGGCGTCACTACGTTTATCTACCGTAGGCGATTATCGAGGACATGAGAGTTTGGTGATCCGTTTGTTGCACGATGAGGAGCAGGATTTGCATTTTTGGTTTCAGGATATTGAAGAACTGGGTAAGCAGTACAGGCAACGTGGTCTCTATCTCTTTGCTGGTCCAGTCGGAAGTGGCAAGACAACCCTGATGCATGAATTGTCCAAGTCTCTCTTTAAAGGACAGCAAGTCATGTCCATCGAAGATCCTGTCGAAATCAAGCAGGACGACATGCTCCAGTTGCAATTGAACGAAGCAATCGGACTGACCTATGAAAATCTAATCAAACTTTCCTTGCGTCATCGACCAGATCTCTTGATTATCGGAGAAATTCGGGACAGCGAGACGGCGCGTGCAGTGGTCAGAGCCAGTTTGACAGGGGCGACAGTCTTTTCAACCATTCACGCCAAGAGTATTCGAGGTGTTTATGAACGTTTACTGGAGTTGGGTGTGAGTGAGGAGGAATTGGCAGTCGTTCTGCAGGGAGTCTGCTACCAGAGATTAATCGGGGGAGGAGGAATCGTTGACTTTGCAAACAAAGACTATCAAGAACACCAGCCAACTAGCTGGAATGAACAGATTGACCAGCTTCTTAAAGATGGACATATCACAAGTCTTCAGGCTGAAACGGAAAAAATTAGCTACAGCTAAGCAAAAAAATATCATCACCCTGTTTAATAATCTCTTTTCCAGCGGTTTTCATCTGGTGGAGACCATCTCCTTTTTAGATAGGAGTGCTTTGTTGGACAAGCAGTGTGTGACCCAGATGCGTACAGGCTTGTCTCAGGGAAAATCATTCTCAGAAATGATGGAAAGTTTGGGTTTTTCAAGTGCCATTGTCACTCAGTTATCCCTAGCTGAAGTCCATGGAAATCTCCACCTGAGTTTGGGAAAGATAGAAGAGTATCTAGACAATCTAGCCAAAGTCAAGAAAAAATTAATTGAAGTAGCGACCTATCCTTTGATTTTGCTGGGTTTTCTTCTCTTAATCATGCTGGGACTACGGAACTATCTACTACCACAACTGGATAGTAGCAATATTGCCACCCAAATCATTGGCAATCTGCCACAAATCTTTCTAGGCATGGTAGGGTTTGTTTCCATACTTGCCCTTTTAGCACTCACTTTTTATAAAAGAAGTTCTAAGATGCGCGTCTTTTCTATCCTAGCACGCCTTCCCTTTTTTGGAATTTTTGTGCAGACTTATTTGACAGCCTATTATGCGCGTGAATGGGGGAATATGATTTCGCAGGGAATGGAGCTGACGCAGATTTTTCAGATGATGCAGGAACAAGGTTCTCAGCTCTTTAAAGAAATCGGTCAAGACCTAGCTCAATCCCTACAAAGTGGCCGCGAATTTTCTCAAACCATAGCAACCTATCCTTTCTTTAAGAAGGAGTTGAGCCTCATCATCGAGTATGGGGAAGTCAAGTCCAAGCTGGGTAGTGAGTTGGAAATCTATGCTGAAAAAACTTGGGAAACCTTTTTTACCCGAGTCAACCGCACCATGAATCTGGTGCAGCCACTGGTCTTTATCTTTGTGGCACTGATTATCGTTTTACTTTATGCGGCAATGCTGATGCCCATGTATCAAAATATGGAGGTAAATTTTTAACATGAAAAAAATGATAACATTCTTGAAAAAAGCTAAGGTTAAAGCTTTCACACTTGTGGAGATGTTGGTGGTCTTGCTCATCATCAGTGTGCTTCTCTTACTCTTTGTACCTAATCTGACCAAGCAAAAAGAAGCAGTCAACGATAAAGGAAAAGCTGCTGTTGTTAAGGTGGTGGAAAGCCAGGCAGAGCTTTATAGCTTAGATAAAAATGAAGATGCTAGCTTAAGTAAGTTACAAGCAGATGGGCGAATCACAGAAGAGCAAGCTAAAGCTTATAAAGAATACCATGCTAAACAAAATACCAGTCAAACCGTTGCAGATTAAGGCATTTACCATGTTTGAAAGTCTATTGGTTTTGGGACTGGTGAGTATCCTTGCCTTGGGCTTATCTGGCTCTGTCCAGTCCACTTTTGCGGCGGTAGAGGAGCAGATTTTCTTTATGGAGTTTGAAGAACTCTATCGGGAAACCCAAAAACGCAGTGTAGCTAGTCAGCAAAAGACTAGTCTAAACTTAGATGGGCAGACGATTAGCAATGGCAGTCAAAAGTTGACAGTTCCTAAAGGAATTCAGGCGCCATCAGGACAAAGTATCACATTTGACCGTGCTGGGGGCAATTCGTCCCTGGCTAAGGTTGAATTTCAGACAAGTAAAGGAGCGATTCGCTATCAATTATATCTAGGAAATGGAAAAATTAAACGCATTAAGGAAACAAAAAATTAGGGCAGTGATTTTACTGGAAGCAGTGGTTGCTTTAGCTATCTTTGCCAGCATTGCGACCCTCCTTTTGGGACAAATTCAGAAAAATAGGCAAGAAGAAGCAAAAATCTTGCAAAAGGAAGAAGTCTTAAGGGTAGCTAAGATGGCTCTGCAGACAGGTCAAAATCATGTAAGCATCAACGGAGTTGAGATTCAGGTATTTTCTAGTGAAAAGGGATTGGAGGTCTACCATGGTTCAGAACAGTTGTTGGCTATCAAAGAGCCATAAGGTCAAGGCTTTCACCTTGTTGGAATCCCTGATTGCCCTCATTGTCATCAGTGGAAGTTTACTCCTATTTCAGGCCATGAGTCAGCTCCTCATTTCAGAAGTTCGTTACCAGCAGCAAAGCGAGCAAAAAGAGTGGATCTTGTTTGTGGATCAGTTGGAGGCGGAATTAAATCGTTCGCAATTCGAAAAAGTGGAGGGCAATCGCTTATACATGAAGCAAGATGGCAAGGACATCGCCATCGGTAAGTCAAAGTCAGACGATTTTCGGAAAACCGATGCCAGTGGACGGGGTTATCAACCTATGGTTTATGGCCTCAAATCCGCTCAGATTACAGAGGACAATCAACTGGTGCGTTTTCGTTTCCAGTTTCAAAAAGGCTTAGAAAGAGAGTTTATCTATCGTGTGGAAAAAGAAAAAAGTTAAGGCAGGTGTTCTCCTCTATGCAGTCACCATGGCAGCCATCTTTAGTCTTTTGTTACAATTTTACTTGAACCGACAAGTTGCCCACTATCAAGACTATGCTTTGAATAAAGAAAAATTGGTTGCTTTTGCCATGGCTAAACGAACCAAGGATAAAGCCGAGCAAGAAAGTGGGGAGCAGATCTTTAATCTAGGTCAGGTGAGTTATCGAAATAAGAAAACAAGCTTAGTGACGACGGTTCGTACGCCTAAGAGCCAATATGAGTTCCTGTTTCCTTCAGTCAAAATCAAAGAAGAGAAAACAGAGAAAAAGGAAGAGGTAGCGACTGATTCAAGTAATCAAGCAGAGAAGAAAAAATCAGAAGAGAAATCTGAAAAGAAAGAGAATTCCTAGCCAATCAAGCTACTTTGTGCTAAACTAAAGATATGAAACATGATTTTAACCACAAAGCAGAAACTTTCGATTCCCCTAAAAACATCTTCCTTGCAAACTTGGTGTGTCAAGCAGTCGAGAAACAGATTGATCTTCTATCAGACAAAGAAATTTTGGATTTCGGTGGAGGAACGGGTCTGTTAACCTTGCCTCTGGCAAAACAAGCCAAGTTCGTCACTCTTGTAGATATTTCGGAGAAAATGCTGGAGCAAGCTCGTTTGAAAGCGGAGCAGCAAGACATCAAGAATATCCAGTTTTTGGAGCAAGATTTACTGGAAAAACCCTTGGAGAAAGAGTTTGATCTCATTGTTGTTTGTCGGGTTCTTCATCATATGCCTGATTTGGATGCGGCTCTCTCACTGTTTCATCAACATCTGAGAGAAAATGGAGAACTTTTACTTGCTGATTTTACCAAGACAGAAGCTAGCCATCATGGATTTGAATTGGTTGAACTGGAAAACAAGCTAGCCCAGTTTGGTTTTTCATCTGTGCATAGTCAGATTCTCTATAGCGCTGAAGACCTGTTTCAAGGAAATTACTCAGAACTCTTTTTAACAGTAGCCCAAAAATCACTCGCCTAGTCAGGGAGTGCTTTTTCTATAAGGATGGAAAAAAGAAGGGAAATTTGATAAGATAGGAATATGGATTTTGAAAAAATTGAACAAGCTTATACCTATTTACTAGAGAATGTCCAAGTCATTCAAAGTGATTTGGCGACCAACTTTTATGACGCCCTGGTGGAGCAAAACAGCATCTATCTGGATGGAGAAACTGAGCTAGAGCAGGTCAAAGAGAACAATCAGGCCCTTAAACGTTTAGCGCTACGCAAAGAAGAATGGCTCAAGACCTACCAGTTTCTCTTGATGAAGGCTGGGCAAACAGAACCCCTACAGGCTAATCACCAGTTTACACCGGATGCTATTGCCTTACTTTTGGTGTTTATTGTGGAAGAGTTGTTTAAAGAGGAGGAAATCACTATTCTCGAAATGGGTTCTGGCATGGGAATTTTGGGCGCTACTTTCTTGACCTCGCTTGATAAAAAGGTGGATTACTTGGGAATGGAAGTGGATGATTTGCTGATTGATTTGGCAGCTAGCATGGCAGATGTAATTGGTTTACAGGCTGGCTTTGTCCAAGGGGATGCCGTTCGTCCACAGATGCTCAAAGAAAGCGACGTGGTCATCAGCGACTTGCCTGTCGGCTATTATCCTGATGATGCCGTTGCGTTGCGTCATCAAGTTGCTTCTAGCCAAGAACATACTTACGCCCATCACTTGCTCATGGAACAAGGACTTAAGTATCTCAAGTCAGATGGATACGCTATTTTTCTCGCTCCGAGTGATTTGTTGACCAGCCCTCAAAGTGATTTGTTGAAAGGGTGGTTGAAAGAGGAAGCGAGTCTGGTTGCGATGATCAGTCTGCCTGAAAATCTCTTTGCTAATGCTAAACAATCAAAGACGATTTTTATCTTACAGAAGAAAAGTGAAACAGCAGTAGATCCTTTTGTTTATCCACTTGCTAGCTTGCAAGATGCAGGTGTTTTAATGAAATTTAAAGAAAATTTTCAAAAATGGACTCAAGGTACTGAAATATAAAATAGATTTTGTTATAATAGATGAAAACGCTTAAAAAGGGGTATCATGTTATGACAAAAACAATTGCAATCAATGCGGGAAGTTCAAGTTTGAAATGGCAACTTTATCAAATGCCAGAGGAAAAAGTTCTTGCTAAAGGTTTAATTGAACGGATTGGTTTGAAAGATTCTATTTCAACTGTAAAATTTGACGGCCGTTCTGAACAACAAATTTTGGATATCGAAAATCACACACAAGCTGTTAAAATCTTATTGGATGACTTGATTCGTTTCGATATTATCAAGGCTTATGATGAGATTACAGGTGTTGGACACCGTGTTGTTGCAGGTGGAGAATATTTTAAAGAATCAACAGTCGTTGAGGGAGATGTTTTAGAAAAAGTTGAAGAGTTGAGCTTGTTAGCTCCTCTCCACAATCCAGCCAATGCAGCAGGTGTTCGTGCCTTCAAGGAATTGTTGCCAGACATTACCAGTGTAGTTGTTTTTGATACTTCATTCCACACAACTATGCCAGAGAAAGCTTATCGCTATCCTCTACCAACAAAATATTACACAGAAAACAAGGTTCGTAAATATGGTGCCCACGGTACAAGTCACCAGTTTGTAGCAGGAGAAGCAGCAAAACTCTTGGGCCGTCCATTAGAAGACTTGAAATTGATTACTTGCCACATCGGTAATGGTGCTTCTATTACAGCTGTTAAGGGTGGTCAATCTGTCGATACTTCAATGGGATTCACTCCACTTGGTGGTGTGATGATGGGAACTCGTACAGGGGATATTGACCCAGCTATCATTCCTTACTTAATGCAATATACAGAGGACTTTAACACGCCTGAAGACATTAGTCGCGTCCTTAATCGTGAATCAGGACTGATGGGGGTTTCAGGTAAATCTAGTGATATGCGTGATGTGATTGCTGCTATGGAAGAAGGGGATCATGATGCCACTTTAGCCTATGAAATGTATGTTGATCGTATCCAAAAACATATCGGTCAATACCTTGCAGTCTTAAATGGAGCAGATGCTATTATCTTCACAGCAGGTATTGGTGAAAATGCTGCAAATGTGCGTGAAGATGTCATTTCAGGTATCTCTTGGTTTGGCTGTGATGTTGATCCAGAAAAGAACGTCTTTGGTGTGACAGGAGATATCTCAACAGAGGCAGCGAAGATCCGTGTATTGGTTATTCCAACAGATGAAGAGCTAGTTATTGCCCGTGACGTTGAACGCTTGAAAAAATAAGTAAAACTAGTAAAAATATTCCGTACAAGGAGTTGGGAAAGTGATTTTTCCAGCTTCTTTTTCTGATGAAATTGTGCAAAACCTTGCTATGATTGGCTTTTTTGAAAAATATGGTATAATAGTAGTAATTTAATAGATGGAGTTGAGTTTTGAAGAAAAACTTTCGTGTAAAAAGAGAGAAAGATTTTAAGGCGATTTTCAAGGAGGGGACAAGTTTTGCTAATCGTAAATTTGTTGTCTACCAACTAGAAAACCAGAAAAACCATTTTCGAGTAGGTCTATCAGTTAGCAAAAAACTGGGGAATGCTGTCACTAGAAATCAAATTAAGCGACGGATTCGGCATATTATCCAGAATGCCAAAGGGAGTCTGGTAGAAGATGTCGACTTTGTTGTCATTGCTCGAAAAGGAGTCGAAACCTTGGGATACGCAGAGATGGAGAAAAATCTACTCCACGTATTAAAATTATCAAAGATTTACCAGGAAGGAAATGGGAGTGAAAAAGAAACTACAGTTGACTAGTTTGCTAGGACTGTCCCTATTTATCATGACAGCCTGTGCGACTAATGGGACAACTAGCGATATTACAGCCAATTCGGCTGATTTTTGGAGTAAATTTGTTTACTTCTTTGCGGAAATCATTCGCTTTTTATCGTTTGATATCAGTATCGGAGTGGGGATTATTCTCTTTACGGTCTTGATTCGTACAGTCCTCTTGCCAGTCTTTCAAGTGCAAATGGTGGCTTCTAGAAAAATGCAAGAAGCTCAACCACGCATTAAGGCGCTTCGAGAACAATATCCAGGTCGAGATATGGAAAGCAAAACCAAGCTAGAGCAAGAAATGCGTAAAGTCTTTAAAGAAATGGGTGTCAGACAGTCAGATTCTCTTTGGCCGATTTTGATTCAGATGCCGGTTATTTTGGCCTTGTTCCAAGCTCTATCAAGAGTTGACTTTTTGAAGACAGGTCATTTCTTATGGATTAACCTTGGTGGTGTGGATACAACCCTTGTTCTTCCGATTTTAGCAGCAGTATTCACCTTTTTAAGTACTTGGTTGTCCAACAAAGCCTTGTCTGAGCGTAATGGGGCTACGACTGCGATGATGTATGGGATTCCAGTCTTGATTTTTATCTTTGCAGTTTATGCGCCAGGTGGAGTCGCCCTATACTGGACAGTGTCCAATGCTTATCAAGTCTTGCAAACCTATTTCTTGAACAATCCATTCAAGATTATCGCAGAGCGCGAGGCCGTAGTACAGGCACAGAAAGATTTGGAAAATAGAAAAAGAAAAGCCAAGAAAAAGGCTCAGAAAACGAAATAATAAGGAGGAATCTGGTAATGGTAGTATTTACAGGTTCAACTGTTGAAGAAGCAATCCAGAAAGGATTGAAAGAATTAGATATTCCAAGGAAGAAGGCTCATATCAAAGTCATTTCTCGTGAGAAAAAAGGCTTTCTTGGCTTATTTGGTAAAAAACCAGCCCAAGTGGATATCGATGCTATTAGTGAAACGACAGTTGTAAAAGCAAACCAACAAGCTGTAAAGGGAGTTCCAAAACAAATCAATGATTTGAATGAGCCTGTTAAAACAGTCAGTGAAGCAACTGTTGATTTGGGTCATGTTGTAGAGGCGATTAAAAAGATTGAAGAGGAAGGTCAAGGTATTTCTGATGAAGTCAAGGCTGAAATCTTAAAACATGAAAGACATGCCAGCACTATCTTAGAAGAAACTGGTCACATTGAGATCTTAAATGAACTTCAAATCGAGGAAGCGATGAGGGAAGAAGCGGGCGCTGATGACCTTGAAACTGAGCAAGACCAAACTGAAAATCAAGACTTGACAGAGATGGGCTTGAAAGTTGAACCGAGCTTTGATATTGCCCAGGTGGCTACGGATGTGACTGCCTATGTTCAAGCGATTGTGGATGACATGGATGTTGAAGCCACACTTTCAAATGATTATAACCGTCGTAGTATCAATTTGCAAATTGATACTAACGAACCAGGTCGTATTATCGGCTACCATGGTAAAGTCTTGAAGGCCTTGCAACTGTTGGCTCAAAATTATCTTTATAACCGCTATTCAAGAACCTTCTATATTACAATCAATGTCAATGATTATGTTGAACACCGTGCAGAAGTCTTGCAGACCTATGCTCAAAAATTGGCGACTCGTGTTTTAGAAGAAGGCCGCAGTCATCAAACAGATCCAATGTCAAATAGCGAACGTAAGATTATCCATCGTATTATTTCACGTATGGATGGCGTGACTAGTTACTCTGAAGGTGACGAGCCAAATCGCTATGTCGTTGTAGATACAGAATAAGTAAAATCAGGTTTATCCTGATTTTTTGCTAGCTAGAGGAGATTAAACTGATGTTGAATAAGATAAGAGATTATTTAGACTTTGCAGGGATCCAGTACCGTAATCCAGATAAAGCTGGAGCAGAGCGAGAGAAAATGCTGGCATTTCGCCACAAAGGTCAAGAGGCACGAAAGGCTTTTACAGAACTGGCTAAAGTATTTCAAACCAGTCATCCAGAATGGCAACTCCAACAGACTAGTCAGTGGATGAACCAAGCGCAGCGTTTGCGGCCACATTTCTGGGTCTATCTACAGAGAGACGGACAAGTAACAGAACCTATGTTGGCTCTTCGTTTGTACGGGACATCTACTGATTTTGGTATTTCCTTAGAGGTCAGTTTCATTGAGCGCAAGAAAGATGAGCAAACTCTAGGTAAGCAGGCCAAAGTTTTAGAAATTCCAACCGTTGAAGGGATTTATTATCTAGTCTACTCTGATGGTCAAAGTCAAAGATGGGATGCGAACGAAGAAAATCGTCAGATTTTAAGAAATAAACTATCTAATCAGGAAATTCGAAAAGTTTTAGTTAAGGCAGATGTTTCTATCATAGAAAATCAATCATTAGAAGTGATTTTAGAAAAATTAGAAAATGCTTATGAACGCTTACTTCCCTATTATCAGGCGACTAGAGGATAGCAAATAGAATACTTATTTACGTCGAATTGTTTAATTGCTATTCTATGTATTTTTTCATATAATAGTAAAATAGAATGTGTGATTCAATAATCACCTCAAATAGAAAGGAAATTCTATGTCAAATCTATCTGTTAATGCAATTCGTTTCCTAGGTATTGACGCCATTAATAAAGCCAACTCAGGTCACCCAGGTGTGGTTATGGGAGCAGCTCCGATGGCTTACAGCCTCTTTACAAAACAACTTCGTATCAATCCAGCTCAACCAAACTGGATCAACCGTGACCGCTTTATTCTTTCAGCAGGACATGGTTCAATGCTTCTTTATGCCCTTCTTCACCTTTCTGGTTTTGAAGATGTCAGCATGGATGAGATTAAGAACTTCCGTCAATGGGGTTCAAAAACACCTGGTCACCCAGAATTTGGCCATACAGCAGGAATTGATGCTACAACAGGTCCTCTAGGGCAAGGGATTTCAACTGCTACTGGTTTTGCCCAAGCAGAACGTTTTTTGGCAGCTAAATATAACCGCGAAGGCTACAATATCTTTGACCACTATACTTACGTTATTTGTGGAGACGGAGATTTGATGGAAGGTGTCTCAAGTGAGGCAGCTTCATACGCAGGCTTGCAAAAACTAGACAAGTTGGTTGTTCTTTATGATTCAAATGACATCAACTTGGATGGTGAGACAAAGGATTCCTTTACAGAAAGTGTTCGTGACCGTTACAATGCCTATGGTTGGCATACAGCCTTGGTTGAAGATGGAACAGACTTGGAAGCCATCCATGCTGCTATCGAAACAGCTAAAGCTTCAGGTAAACCATCTTTGATTGAAGTGAAGACTGTCATTGGATACGGTTCTCCAAACAAACAAGGAACGAATGCTGTACACGGTGCTCCTCTTGGAGCAGATGAAACTGCAGCAACTCGTCAAGCCCTTGGTTGGGACTACGAACCATTTGAAATCCCAGAACAAGTATATGCTGATTTCAAAGAACATGTTGCAGACCGTGGTGCATCAGCTTATCAAACTTGGACAAAGCTAGTTGCTGATTATAAAGAAGCTCACCCAGAATTGGCTGCAGAAGTCGAAGCTATCATTGATGGACGCGATCCAGTTAAAGTGACTCCAGCAGACTTCCCAACCTTAGAAAACGGCTTTTCTCAAGCAACTCGTAACTCGAGTCAGGATGCTTTGAACGTTGTGGCAGCTAAGTTGCCAACTTTCTTGGGTGGATCAGCTGACCTAGCTCACTCAAACATGACTTATATCAAGACTGACGGACTTCAAGACGATACCAATCGCTTGAACCGTAACATTCAGTTTGGTGTCCGCGAATTTGCAATGGGAACGATCTTGAACGGGATGGCTCTTCATGGTGGACTTCGTGTATACGGTGGAACTTTCTTCGTCTTCTCTGACTATGTGAAGGCAGCTGTCCGCTTGTCAGCCTTGCAAGGACTTCCTGTGACTTATGTCTTTACCCACGATTCTATTGCGGTTGGGGAAGATGGCCCAACGCACGAACCAGTTGAGCACTTAGCAGGTCTTCGTGCTATGCCAAATCTAAATGTTTTCCGTCCAGCAGATGCGCGTGAAACGCAAGCAGCTTGGTATCTTGCAGTGACAAGTGAGAAAACACCAACTGCCCTTGTTTTGACACGTCAGAACTTGACTGTTGAAGAGGGAACAGACTTCGACAAGGTTGCTAAAGGTGCTTATGTTGTCTATGAAAATGCAGCAGACTTTGATACAATCTTGATTGCGACAGGTTCAGAGGTCAATCTAGCTGTCTCAGCAGCCAAAGAATTGGCTAGTCAAGGCGGAAAAGTCCGCGTAGTTAGTATGCCATCGACAGATGTCTTTGATAAACAAGATGCAGCTTACAAAGAAGAAATTCTACCAAATGCAGTTCGCCGTCGTGTTGCAGTTGAAATGGGTGCAAGTCAAAACTGGTACAAATATGTTGGACTAGATGGTGCCGTTCTTGGTATTGATACCTTCGGAGCCTCTGCCCCAGCACCAAAAGTATTGGCAGAATATGGCTTTACTGTAGAAAATCTTGTAAAAGTTGTTCAAAACTTGAAATAATCCTAGAAATCAGGGCGCAAGCTCTGATTTTTCTTACTAGAAAAGCAAGGTACAATCTTGTAAAAGTAGCTGAAATTTGATATAGTAGTCCTATGTAAAAGACAAAGGAGAAACTAATGAATCCAAATTATACATTTTTAATCATACTAGTCCTTATGATGGGTTTGATGTTCTTTACGCAACGTTCTCAAAAGAAACAAGCACAAAAACGTATGGAAAGTTTGAATAAACTACAAAAAGGCTATGAAGTGATTACAATCGGTGGACTTTATGGAACAGTCGATGAAGTAGATACTGAGAAGGGAACAATTGTTCTTGATGTAGATGGAGTTTACTTGACTTTTGAACTAGCTGCTATCAAGACTGTATTACCGCTGAAAGAAACAGCTTCATTAGAAGGTGCAATCGAAAAATAAGACGGGATCACGAACTCCCGTTTTTCTATAAAAGAAAGGAAATGGGATGAAAAAACTAGTCTTTGTCTGCCTGGGAAATATTTGCCGCAGTCCTATGGCTGAGTTTGTGATGAAATCGATGACAGATAACTACGAAATCCAAAGTCGAGCAACTTCCTCTTGGGAACATGGCAATCCAATTCATAAGGGGACTCAGGGAATTTTTCAAGAGTATGAGATTCCTTATGACAAAGGCAAAACATCGCTTCAGATTAGCAAGGAAGATTTTGAAGCCTTTGATTATATTATCGGCATGGATGCTTCAAATGTTTCTGACTTACGTCAGATGTGTCCAGCAGACTGTCAAGATAAGATTTACTCATTCGCATCTGAAAGTGTTCCAGATCCTTGGTATACAGGAGATTTTGAGGAAACCTATCGACGTGTTCAAGAGGGCTGTCAAGCTTGGTTAGAACGTTTAGAAAAGGAGAGTGAAGGTGGAAAATCTTAAGAATGTTTACGAAAAGTATCGTGTCTATCTGACTCGTCCACGTTTCGAGCTTTTAGCAGTAGTTGCCATTGTTTTTTGTGCTGTACTCGTCTTTTTTCTAAATATTCCCGGAAAAGGTGTTCTAAAACTCGATAATGGAACGATTGTTTACGACGGCAGTCTTGTCCGTGGTAAAATGAATGGTCAAGGTACCATTACCTTCCAAAATGGAGACCAATATACTGGTGGTTTCAACAATGGAGCCTTCAACGGAAAAGGTACCTTTCAATCTAAAGAAGGCTGGACCTACGAAGGTGATTTTGTGAACGGTCAGGCTGAAGGAAAAGGAAAACTAACAACAGAACAAGAAGTTGTTTATGAAGGGACTTTTAAACAAGGCGTTTTTCAACAAAAATAAAGCCTCCTTATCAAAGGAGGTATTGTTAGAATCTTTAAGTAAGCGCTTACCTGCAAACTCCTTTCTTTCCAAGCTCCTCTTCCAAGCAAGTTTGTGAAATAAAAAATATTTGAAATAAATTTCACAAACTTCAAAGATAAAACCTGATAAGAAAAGAAAATGAAATAAATTTCACAAGGAACTAAAAATTCTTTGTGAAATGTTTATGAAACTGTTTACAAAGTTGAAATAATGCGTTATAATAAACTTGTGAATAAATTAACAAAGGATATCAATCCTTGAAAGCTATGGAGGAAAATATGGCTGATAAAAAAACTGTGACACCAGAGGAAAAGAAACTCGCTGCTGAAAAGCATGTCGATGGATTGGTGCAAAAAGCTCTAGTTGCTCTTGAAGAAATGCGTAAGTTGGATCAAGAGCAGGTTGACTACATCGTAGCTAAAGCGTCAGTAGCAGCTTTGGATGCCCATGGAGAATTGGCTTTACATGCCTTTGAAGAAACAGGACGTGGTGTATTTGAAGATAAAGCAACGAAGAACTTGTTTGCTTGTGAACACGTAGTAAACAACATGCGCCACACTAAGACAGTTGGCGTTATCGAAGAAGACGATGTGACAGGTTTGACTCTTATAGCTGAACCAGTTGGTGTTGTTTGTGGTATCACTCCTACAACAAACCCAACATCAACAGCAATCTTCAAATCATTGATTTCATTGAAGACACGTAATCCAATCGTATTTGCCTTCCACCCATCAGCTCAAGAATCATCAGCTCACGCAGCTCAAATCGTTCGTGATGCTGCGATTAAAGCAGGAGCGCCTGAAAACTGTGTACAGTGGATTACTGAACCATCTATGGAAGCAACTAGTGCGCTTATGAACCACGAAGGTATTGCTACAATCCTTGCAACAGGTGGTAATGCCATGGTTAAAGCTGCATACTCATGTGGTAAACCAGCTCTTGGAGTAGGTGCCGGAAACGTTCCAGCTTATGTTGAAAAATCAGCAAACATCCGTCAAGCAGCACACGATATCGTCATGTCTAAATCATTTGATAACGGTATGGTCTGTGCCTCAGAGCAAGCGGTTATCATTGATAAAGAAATTTACGATGAATTTGTAGCAGAGTTCAAATCTTACCACACTTACTTTGTAAACAAAAAAGAAAAAGCTCTTCTTGAAGAATTCTGTTTCGGCGTGAAAGCAAACAGCAAAAACTGTGCTGGTGCGAAATTGAACGCTGATATCGTGGGTAAACCAGCAACTTGGATTGCAGAACAAGCAGGATTTACAGTTCCAGAAGGAACAAACATTCTTGCTGCAGAATGTAAAGAAGTTGGTGAAAATGAGCCATTGACTCGTGAAAAATTGTCACCAGTTATCGCAGTTTTGAAATCTGAAAGCCGTGAAGATGGTATTACTAAGGCTCGTCAAATGGTTGAATTTAACGGTCTTGGACACTCAGCAGCTATCCACACAGCTGACGAAGAATTGACTAAAGAATTTGGTAAAGCTGTTAAAGCTATTCGTGTTATCTGTAACTCACCTTCTACTTTCGGTGGTATCGGGGACGTTTACAATGCCTTCTTGCCATCATTGACACTTGGATGTGGTTCTTACGGACGCAACTCAGTTGGGGATAACGTTAGTGCCATTAACCTCTTGAATATCAAAAAAGTCGGAAGACGGAGAAATAACATGCAATGGATGAAACTTCCTTCAAAAACATACTTTGAACGTGATTCAATTCAATACCTTCAAAAATGTCGTGACGTTGAGCGTGTCATGATCGTTACTGACCACGCTATGGTAGAGCTTGGCTTCCTTGATCGTATCATTGAACAACTTGACCTTCGTCGCAATAAGGTGGTTTACCAAATCTTTGCTGATGTAGAACCAGATCCAGATATCACTACAGTTGAACGTGGTACTGAAATCATGCGTGCCTTCAAACCAGATACAATCATCGCTCTTGGTGGTGGATCTCCAATGGATGCTGCTAAAGTAATGTGGCTCTTCTACGAACAACCAGAAGTGGACTTCCGTGACCTTGTCCAAAAATTCATGGATATCCGTAAACGCGCCTTCAAATTCCCATTGCTTGGTAAGAAGACTAAATTCATCGCAATCCCAACAACATCTGGTACAGGATCTGAAGTAACACCATTTGCCGTTATCTCTGATAAAGCAAACAACCGTAAATACCCAATCGCTGACTACTCATTGACACCAACTGTGGCAATCGTAGACCCTGCTTTGGTATTGACAGTTCCAGGATTTGTAGCTGCGGATACTGGTATGGACGTATTGACTCACGCGACTGAAGCTTACGTATCACAAATGGCTAGCGACTACACTGATGGTCTTGCACTTCAAGCCATCAAACTTGTATTCGAAAACCTTGAAAGCTCAGTTAAGAATGCAGACTTCCACTCACGTGAGAAAATGCATAACGCTTCAACAATCGCTGGTATGGCCTTTGCCAATGCCTTCCTAGGTATTTCTCACTCAATGGCCCATAAGATTGGTGCGCAATTCCACACAATCCACGGTCGTACTAATGCTATCTTGCTTCCATACGTCATCCGCTACAACGGTACACGTCCAGCTAAGACAGCAACATGGCCTAAGTACAACTACTACCGTGCAGATGAAAAATATCAAGATATCGCACGCATGCTTGGACTTCCAGCTTCTACTCCAGAAGAAGGTGTGGAATCTTATGCAAAAGCTGTCTACGAACTTGGTGAGCGCGTAGGTATCCAAATGAACTTCAAAGCACAAGGAATCGATGAAAAAGAATGGAAAGAACATTCACGTGAATTAGCCTTCCTTGCTTACGAAGACCAATGTTCACCAGCTAACCCACGCCTTCCAATGGTTGACCATATGCAAGAAATCATCGAAGATTCTTACTATGGCTACAAAGAAAGACCAGGACGTCGTAAATAATTGTTATCAGCCTAGAGGCAGGAATTTCCTGTCTCTTTTTTGTAAAATTGGAAGATTGAAAATAATTTTTAGCTTTTCTATTTTCACTTTTCATTTTAAAAGGAAACCGGTAAATGACTAGGTAGACAAAGAAAGACAGTAGTATAGGCTTTCAAAGGAGAAAGAAAAATAAGTGGAGTATAGACAAAAAACAACGCCCGTACTTGCAATTCAACTCAAATAGTTATATAATAGGTTTGTTGAAAGGTGATTTGTAGTGATTCAAGTTACTCTTTTCACAATAAAAATTTCATGATTTTCATAAGGAGGAAATCACTAATGGTAGTTAAAGTTGGTATTAACGGTTTCGGACGTATCGGTCGTCTTGCTTTCCGTCGTATCCAAAACGTAGAAGGTGTTGAAGTTACACGCATCAACGACCTTACAGACCCAGTTATGCTTGCACACTTGTTGAAATACGACACAACTCAAGGTCGTTTCGACGGTACTGTTGAAGTTAAAGAAGGTGGATTCGAAGTTAACGGTAAATTCGTTAAAGTTTCTGCTGAACGTGATCCAGAACAAATCGACTGGGCTACTGACGGTGTAGAAATCGTTCTTGAAGCTACTGGTTTCTTTGCTAAGAAAGAAGCAGCTGAAAAACACCTTAAAGGTGGAGCTAAAAAAGTTGTTATCACTGCTCCTGGTGGAAACGACGTTAAAACAGTTGTATTCAACACTAACCACGACGTTCTTGACGGTACTGAAACAGTTATCTCAGGTGCTTCATGTACTACAAACTGCTTGGCTCCAATGGCTAAAGCTCTTCAAGACAACTTTGGTGTTGTTGAAGGATTGATGACTACTATCCACGCTTACACTGGTGACCAAATGATCCTTGACGGACCACACCGTGGTGGTGACCTTCGCCGTGCTCGCGCTGGTGCTGCAAACATCGTTCCTAACTCAACTGGTGCTGCAAAAGCTATCGGTCTTGTAATCCCAGAATTGAACGGTAAACTTGACGGATCTGCACAACGCGTTCCAACTCCAACTGGATCAGTTACTGAATTGGTAGCAGTTCTTGAAAAGAACGTTACTGTTGATGAAGTGAACGCAGCTATGAAAGCAGCTTCAAACGAATCATACGGTTACACAGAAGATCCAATCGTATCTTCAGATATCGTAGGTATGTCTTACGGTTCATTGTTTGACGCAACTCAAACTAAAGTTCTTGACGTTGACGGTAAACAATTGGTTAAAGTTGTATCATGGTACGACAACGAAATGTCATACACTGCACAACTTGTTCGTACTCTTGAATACTTCGCAAAAATCGCTAAATAATTCATGAGTCGATAAAAAGCAAGACCTCTTGGTCTTGCTTTTCTTATATGGAAAAAATGGATGACACAACAATCATCCATTCTTTTTTAATTCTTTTTCAAAAGTATCTGAAAGGGTAGTGAAGCTTAATTTCTCTAAAGTAAGCGGATGGGTAAAGGATAGTCGAAAGGCATGAAGCATAAGACGACTTGTCTTTGATTTACTATTATAGAGAGGATCACCCAGGATAGGAAGATTATGATGAGAAAGGTGCACACGAATCTGATGGGTTCGACCTGTCTTTAGTTTGCAACGAACCAAGGAGGTCTTGTTTGGGAATTGCTTTAATCTGCTTACATGTGTTTCAGCAGATTGCCCATTTTTTGTATCAACTACTCGTTTTCTGCGATCATGACGATCACGTCCAATTTTGTCTTTGAAGATAAGTTCTTTCTGGTTGGTATTTCCGTTAACTAGTGCCCAATATTCTCTAGAAATCTCTTTTTTCTCCAATAAGCGGTTGAGAATGGGTAGGATAAAAGGATTTTTGGCAAAGAGGACTAAGCCACTGGTTTCCATGTCCAGACGATGGACAACATAACAGGTTTGGCCAATGTAGGCACTGACATGGTTAAGAAGAGCAATTTCGTTTGGTTGGTTACCGTGGGTTTTCATCCCCTCGGGTTTGTTGACAATAATCAAGTGTTGGTCTTGATAAACTTCCTGAACTAAGTCTGGGTTTCCCCAAGGAATTTCTTTTTTGGGATAATCTTCCTTGTCAAAAGTCAATTGGCAAACATCGCCAGGTTTCACCACCTCGTTCCAATGAACTTCTCGCTGATTAATCAAAATATGTTTCTTGGTTCTCAAAAAATGCCGGATTTTTCTAGGGATGAGGAGTTGCTCTTCTAGTAATTGCTTCACCGTCATTTGAGGTAAAGAGGCTGGTAATGTAAATTTGAATTGCATACAGATATTGTAACAAAAAAAGCCTTATTTGGATAGGAAATAGCTAAATTCTTGTCTTCCTATGATGAAGATGATAAAATAAACGCATGAAATTAGATAAATTATTTGAGAAATTTCTTTCTCTTTTTAAAAAAGAAACAAGTGAATCGGAGGATTCTGGTTCTACTAGCTTGCGCCGTTCTCGCAGTGATAGGAAAAAATTAGCCCAAGTAGGTCCAATTCGAAAATTCTGGCGCCGCTATCATCTAACGAAAATCGTTGTTATACTAGGTTTGAGTGCAGGCTTGCTAGTCGGAACCTATTTGTTTGCTGTAGCCAAATCAACCAATGTCAATGATTTGCAAAATGCCTTGAAAACTCGAACCCTCATTTTTGACCGTGAAGAAAAAGAGGCAGGTGCCTTGTCTGGTCAAAAGGGAACCTACGTTGAACTGACTGACATCAGTAAAAATTTGCAAAATGCTGTTATTGCGACAGAAGACCGTTCTTTCTATAAAAATGACGGGATTAACTATGGTCGTTTCTTCTTGGCTATTGTCACTGCTGGTCGTTCAGGTGGTGGTTCTACTATTACCCAACAGCTGGCTAAAAACGCCTATCTATCGCAGGATCAAACAGTTGAGAGAAAAGCGAAAGAATTTTTCCTAGCTTTAGAATTAACAAAAAAATATAGCAAGGATCAGATTCTAACTATGTACCTAAACAACGCCTATTTTGGAAATGGTGTGTGGGGTGTCGAAGACGCGAGTAAGAAATACTTTGGAGTTTCTGCATCAGAAGTGAGTTTGGATCAAGCTGCGACTCTGGCAGGTATGCTCAAAGGGCCGGAATTGTATAATCCTTTGAATTCTGTAGAAGATTCTACTAATCGTCGCGATACTGTTTTGCAAAATATGGTTGCAGCGGGTTATATTGATAAAAGCCAAGAAACCGAAGCTACGGGAGTTGATATGACTTCGCAATTGCACGATAAGTATGAAGGAAAAATTTCAGATTACCGCTATCCTTCTTACTTTGATGCGGTGGTTAACGAAGCCGTTTCTAAGTATAATCTAACAGAGGAAGAAATCGTAAATAATGGCTACCGCATTTACACAGAGCTGGACCAAAACTATCAAGCAAATATGCAGGTTGTCTATGAAAATAAAGCTCTATTTCCGAGGGCAGAGGATGGAACATTTGCTCAATCAGGAAGTGTCGCTCTCGAACCGAAAACAGGGGGAGTTCGTGGAGTTGTCGGTCAAGTTGCTGACAATGATAAAACTGGATTCCGTAATTTCAACTATGCAACTCAATCAAAACGTAGTCCTGGTTCTACAATTAAGCCTTTAGTTGTTTATACGCCAGCAGTTGAAGCAGGCTGGGCTTTGAATAAGCAGTTGGATAACCATACCATGCAGTACGATAGCTATAAGGTTGATAACTATGCAGGAATCAAAACGAGTCGAGAAGTTCCTATGTATCAAGCCTTGGCAGAATCGCTTAATCTACCTGCTGTTGCCACTGTTAATGATTTGGGCGTTGACAAGGCTTTTGAAGCAGGCGAAAAATTCGGACTCAACATGGAAAAGGTCGATCGTGTTCTTGGCGTCGCCTTGGGAAGCGGTGTTGAAACCAACCCTCTTCAAATGGCTCAAGCATATGCTGCTTTTGCAAATGAAGGGTTAATGCCGGAAGCTCATTTTATTAGTAGAATTGAAAATGCTAGTGGACAAGTTATTGCAAGCCATAAAAATTCACAAAAACGG
The DNA here is from genome assembly GCF_013277555.1 of Streptococcus sp. k-163. Taxonomy (GTDB): domain Bacteria; phylum Bacillota; class Bacilli; order Lactobacillales; family Streptococcaceae; genus Streptococcus. The sequence continues at coordinate 36,319 of NZ_VMND01000025.1, forward strand.
GTGATTGATAAGTCTGTAGCTGACAAGATGACCAGTATGATGTTGGGTACATTCACCAACGGAACGGGAATTAGTTCATCGCCTGCAGACTATGTCATGGCAGGGAAAACTGGTACAACCGAAGCAGTTTTCAATCCAGAATACACAAGTGACCAGTGGGTAATTGGTTATACTCCAGATGTAGTGATTAGTCACTGGCTTGGTTTTCCGACCACTGATGAAAATCACTATCTAGCAGGATCTACTTCAAACGGTGCAGCTCATGTCTTCAGAAATATTGCAAATACCATTTTACCTTATACCCCAGGAAGTACCTTTACAGTTGAAAATGCATATAAGAAAAATGGAATCGCACCAGCTAACACAAAAAGACAAGTACAAACCAATGATAATAGCCAGACAGATGATAATTTGTCTGATATTCGAGGACGTGCGCAAAGTCTAGTAGATGAGGCTAGTCGGGCTATCTCGGATGCCAAGATTAAAGAAAAGGCTCAAACAATCTGGGATTCGGTAGTCAATCTATTCCGCTAAGATGCTTGTCAAAGTCTAGCTTTCTTGTTATAATAGATAAGATGGAGGCGTTATGGCACTAAAAAAAGCAAGCCTAGCTTGTGCGGTTTGTGGTTCGAGAAACTATTCAATCAAGATCAGTGGAAACCCCAAGCCTACACGACTAGAAGTAAATAAATTTTGTAAGCATTGTGGCAAGTACACTACACACAGAGAAACGAGATAGGAGAGAGCGATGCGTTTTATTGGAGATATTTTTAGACTTCTTAAAGACACAACATGGCCAACTCGCAAGGAAAGCTGGAGAGATTTTCGTTCTATCATGGAATACACAGCTTTCTTTGTAGTAATTATTTACATTTTTGACCAGTTGATTGTTTCAGGTTTGATTCGATTTATTAACATTTTTTAGAAGGTTAGTGGAGTTAATTACACTAAAAATCTTCTATTTATGAAAGGAAATATCATGGATAGTTTTGATAAAGGGTGGTTTGTTTTACAAACTTATTCTGGTTATGAAAATAAGGTAAAAGAAAATCTATTACAACGTGCACAAACCTACAATATGTTGGATAATATTCTACGCGTTGAAATCCCAACACAAACAGTGCAAGTTGAAAAAAATGGAAAGAGAAAAGAAGTAGAAGAAAATCGCTTTCCAGGTTATGTTCTTGTAGAAATGGTCATGACAGATGAAGCTTGGTTTGTTGTTCGAAATACACCAAACGTTACAGGATTCGTCGGATCTCACGGGAACAGATCAAAACCAACTCCATTATTGGAACAAGAAATTCGTGACATTTTGGTATCTATGGGACAAACTGTTCAAGAATTTGATTTCGATGTTGAAGTTGGTCAAACTGTACGTATTATTGATGGTGCTTTTGCAGACTATACTGGTAAGATTACAGAGATTGATAACAATAAAGTGAAAATGATTATCTCTATGTTTGGTAATGACACAGTAGCAGAAGTAAACCTAAACCAAATTGCAGAATTATAACCCCGAGAGAGGCCCGTCCTCTCTTTTTTGTGCATTTGAGACGGTGAAGAGAACAGAATGGAGAAAATGTCACAAACGATGTTTCGAATCTGTTAGACTGTATCTAGAAAGGGGAACGTTATGCTTAAAGAACCCTATGAAGAAGTAGGTGAGATTAGTCATCGTATAAGTGAGGGAGGTCTGTGGCTAGATGATTATTATCTCTTTTATGAAACATTACGGAGGTATAGAAAGGAACAAAGTAAAGAAAAACAAGAAGAGTTAGAACGTGTTTTAAGAAATGAACGTTTTCGAGGACGTCAAAGAGTATTAAGGGACTTACGTATTGTGTTTAAAGAGTTTGATATTGGGCTGAAATAGTCAAATTTAAAAAAGTCGAAAAAATTTAAAAAAATTTGAAAAAAATTGGAAAAAGTAGTTGACAAAAAA